>JAACDT010000020.1 GCA_009936885.1 Alphaproteobacteria bacterium | reverse complement strand
GACAACTTTAGCCGGTGCATCATCTAAATTCTCAACAATATACGCTACCACATCTCCAACAGGTACGTCAGTATTAGCCAATGCTGAGATATTCACAAGAAAACCATCTTTAGGGGATTCGACTTCCATGGTAGATTTATCTGTCTCAACTTCCATGAGGGGATCCCCCTTGCTCACGGTGTCGCCCTCATTTTTAAGCCATGCAACAAGCCTCCCTGTTTCTTGCGCCATTCCGAGCGCTGGCATAATTATTTCATGTGCCATTTTCAAAGTTTTCCTTCAAGAATCAAAACTGCTCTTTCATGAATTTGCTGTGCTGTTGGAACAGTTAGGTCTTCAAGAGCGGGAGAAAAAGGGATAGGAACATCCATAGCCCCAAATCGCTGCACTGGTGCATCCAGATAATAAAATGCCTTCTCAGAAATCCGGGCAGCAATCTCTGCTGTGATGCCATAATTTTGATGGCCTTCATCAATTACGATAGCATGGGATGTTTTTTTTACTGAATTGATTATTGTTGTCTCATCAAGTGGAGAAATGGTTCGTGGATCAATGACTTCGGCAGAAATGTTTTGCTTTGCCAGCGTTTTAGCGGCCAATTCAGCTTGTTGTACCATAGAGGAGGTGGCAACGAGTGTGATATCACTTCCTGTATGTAAAATTTCGGCTTCACCAAAATTAATTAAATATTCTTCTTCAGGAACTTCTGCTTTATCATTATACATCAATTTATCTTCAAAAATAACCACAGGGTTGTTATCTCGAATTGCTGTTTTCATTAATCCCTTTGCCTCATAGGCAGATGATGGCATGGCCACCTTTAGGCCGGGTATATGTGCAACAAGGGCATGTAATGATTGGCTATGTTGGGCAGCAGAGCGTCTTGTTGCACCCATATTAGTGCGTAGTACCATGGGAACATTTAGCTTTCCGCCAGACATATAATGGGTTGTGGCAGCTTGATTGCACAGCTGGTCCATAATAAGAAACAGAAAATCGCCAAACATAAGATCTACAATTGGCCTCATTCCAGTCATGGCAGCGCCTACGGCTATTCCAGTAAAACCAGGCTCAGAGATAGGCGTGTCAATTATTCTTTGGGTGCCAAATTCTTCTACTAACCCAGACAAAACTTTAAATGGTGTGCCCGCCTCTGCAACATCCTCACCAAGGACAATAACACGCTCGTCTAATCGCATTTCTTCTGCGATAGCTTCATTAACAGCGGCACCGAAGGTTATTTCTCTCATTCCTTACATCCTCAATTTAGATTTAATGAGCTTCAATTTGAAGCAAAGACATGCATATCAACTTCAGATGAGTCAGGCCATGCAGCATCAAGAGCGTAATTAACCGCTTCTTCAGCTTCTGTTTCTATTTCACGTTCAATTGATTTCAATTCTTCTGTTGTTGAAATCTTTTTTTCTACCAATAGCTGGGTGAAGTTTGTGATGGGGTCTCGGTCCTTTCGCCATAACATTTCTTCCTCTTTGCTTCGATAATATTCACGATTTATATCGCCTACATGATGACCATAATATCTATAGGTGTTTAGCAGAACAAAAAGGGACCATAACCTTTTCTTGCACGATCAACAAGCTCTTGGGTTAGGCTGTTTACAGCCAGAACATCCTGTCCATCTACTTCAAAGCTATCAATTCCAAATCCTTTTGCACGCGCCATAAGATCCCCAGCTGCCATTTCTTCAACCTTGGTGTATTCGCCATATAGATTATTTTCACAAGCGTATATTACTGGTAATTTCCATAAAGCAGCCATATTCATGGTCTCATATAAAATGCCTTGACCAAGTGCACCATCTCCAAAAAAGCACACAGACACTTCGTTAGACCCTAAATGTTTAGCTGATAATGCAGCGCCTGTTGCAATTCCAGCAGAACCTCCCACAATCGCATTTGCCCCTAAATTTCCATTTGCTTGATCAGCGATATGCATCGAGCCACCCTTGCCGCGGCAATATCCTTCCTCCTTGCCAAGAAGTTCGCAAAACATCTGTTTGAAATCTGCTCCTTTGGCAACACAATGACCATGTCCTCTATGGGTAGAGGTGATTTTATCATTAGGCGTTAGTGCTTCACAAATACCAACTGCAACAGCTTCTTGTCCAACATACATATGAGTAAGTCCAGGCATTTTAGCAGATAGATAAAGCTGATTTGCTTGTTCTTCAAATGCACGTATTCTAACCATCTGCTTGAACATCCGCAGGTAGCTTTCTCTATTATCTTTTTTATCTGTCATGGTTTCTCGCTAATTATTATCCGCACATCATTATCGCGATACGATTTGACGTCCCTATGATGTTCTGGAAGTTAGTACCTGTTGGCAATTGGCAGATCTTCGGCAGGGAACAAGCTTATTACTTGACATCCTTTGTCAGTAACAACTACTTCCTCTTCAATTCTTGCAGCTGAAATCCCGTCTGTTGCAGGGCAATATGTCTCAAGAGCAAACACCATACCTGTTTTGATTTCCATCGGATTTTCAAGACTGACAGCTCGCGAGATAATAGGTCTTTCATGCAACGCAAGCCCAAGACCATGACCAAATTGTAATCCAAATGCAGCTAACTCGCTTGGAAATCCATATTCTTCTGCCTTTGGCCATACGCTTGCAACTTTATCAGTTCCAACACCTGGTTTGATTTCTGCGATTGCTGCATTCAGCCAGTCGCGCGCTTTGACATAAGCATCATTTTGTGAAGGTGTTGAAAATCCAATATTAAATGTTCGATAGTAACAGGTGCGATATCCCTGATAGCTTTGAAGAATATCAAAGAAAGCTTGGTCGCCTGGACGAAAATATCTATCAGTAAAGTTATGCGGATGCGGACTGCATCTCTCGCCAGCGATTGCGTTAATTGCTTCGACATCATCAGAGCCCATTTCATAAAGCATTTTATTGGCAAGTGCGACTATATCATTTTCACGAACACCAGGTTTTAATTCCTCCCAAATCATATGATAAACACCATCTACCATGCTGGCAGCTTGGTTTAAAAGTTGAATTTCATCCACATTTTTGATTTCGCGTGCTTCAAGCATGATTTGTTGACCATCTACTACATTTAAGCCAGCTTCCTGAAGCGCAAAAAACATTGCTGTTTCGGCATAATCAACTCCAACAGGCATATCAGCAACGCCTGCTTTTTTTATTAAAGAGGCGATTTCTTCAGCGTAATATTTCATTAAACCAAATGCCGGAGGAATAGTGCCCCTCATACCTACAACACCGGGAAGACAATGCGCGGGGTCAAGCCAGTCACAATTTAATTGGTGATGTACCGCAGCAGAGCCAAAATCCCATACATATGGCTCATCATCTCCTGCAAGTAAGGCGAAGCGACACATTTTGTCTCGCTCCCATTCTCCAATTTTAGTGCCGGTGATGTAACGGATATTATTTACATCAAACGTTAAGATAGCGCCACAATTGGAGTTTTTTAGTGCGTTCTTTGCCCGGCTTAGTCGATATCGCCTTAAGCGGTCATGATCAACACGCCTTTCAAAATCCACAGAGGTATGGCCAAGAGCAGGAATAGGCCTGTCCCAATTCCAATTTTGGTTAGAATCAGTTGGCTGAAGAATACGTGGGCTTAAAGCATTTGTCATTTCGTTTTCCTGTCCTGCGTCAATGATCTTCGATTATTTTTAAAATTTGTTTATATCTATAAATTAACTATTATCTCAAACAAGCTCTTAATCAATAAAAAACTCATATTTCAAAATGCCAGAAAAAGCATAAATGTTTAAGGTCAAAAATATCTAAATCTGATGTTTTTCTGGCTGTTGATGAATTAAAGCTTAATCTTTTAACTAATTTCATTAATTTACTATCGAAAAATAGAGTAAGCTATTCAGCTGTTGCTTACATTTAGTAATACCGTCATATGGACTAATGTTAAATTATTGTAATATAATTGACATTAGGTTACTTTTTTTGCGACCCTTACCGTCAGTTGCATGTGTAGCGTAGCAAGAAACATCATCGCTTTGCTTCATATAAAATTTAAAATGTCTTATATCAGGAAATGAATGTTGAATATCATTAAATAGAGTATTGTTTTTTATAAAAAATGCAATCTAGTGAAAAATATGTATTTATTTGAAGATTGAAAATAGGCAAGGGGGGGGGTAAATGGCGACAAACGTAACAGAACAGAATATGAGTGAACCTATCATCAGAACTAAAATGGTGACAGCTGAGAATTTCGCAACACAAAAAACGATGGCTGATTGTGGTGAATATGGAACGCTAGTCTTCGATGAGCCGGTTGCACATGGCGGAACTGGCGAGGGACCTTCTCCATTACAAGGCGTTTTGTCAGCTTTATGTGCTTGCGAATCTGTTACCTTTAACAGAACAGCAGCTGAAATGGGTTTTGAGTATAAAAAATTATCTTTTTCGGCGGAATATAAAATCGATATAAGAGGCAGACTTGGAATGCGCGGGGTAACTCAACATTTTAAGATTGTGCGCGTTGAAATTCAGGTTGAAACTCAAGAAGCAGTAGAGCGTCTCGAAGAGGTAGTAAAAGAAACAGAGCTGAGATGTCCCGTTTATAATCTTATTCAGAATGCAGGTGTGGATATAACTTGCCAGTGGATCAGGGTTTAAATAAAAACAAGTATTTTATATTTTGAACTGTTGCGTTGAGATGTGCAATACGAAGAATATAGAATTGAATATCAATTTATAAAAACCTCAAAAAACAAGAAAAAACCAAACAGAAAGGAATATTTAATGAGCAAAGATATGGTAATTGGTTGGATAGGGCTAGGCCGAATGGGCGCCCCTATGGTTGAGAAGATCATAAAGGCTGGCTATAAAGTCAAAATATGGAACCGAACTAAGTCTAAGGCAGATGCTTTGGTTAAAGCAGGTGCTTCTCTGGTAGATGCGCCTTCTGATTTGGCAAATGTTGATGCTCTTTTTACCATGGTGTCTACAGGAAAAGATTTGAGGCAGGTTTATTTTGGCGATGTCGGTGTAATGTCTGGCGAGGGAACGCCAAAAATTTTGGTTGAGTGTTCTTCTATTAGTGCACCAGAGTCAGCCGAGTTTAGAAAGACAGTTACAGATAGAGGTTCTGAATTCCTTGCCTCTCCCGTTTCGGGAAACGGGAAATGTGTAAAAGCAGGCAAATTATCTGCGGTTGCGTCGGGTAGCAAAGATACTTTCGATAAAGTTAGAGAAATCATTGAATGTTATGCAATGCGCGGTGTTTCTTATGTAGGTGAGGGAGAATTATCTCGTTTTTGTAAAATTGCTCATAATGTGCTTCTTGGCGTCTACATTCAGAATTTAGCTGAAATCACAATTCTCGCGCAGGCAGCAGGAGTTCCACGGCATTCATTCCTTGAATTCATCAATAATTCGGTAATGGGGTCTATTTTTAGTCAGTACAAAACGCCAGCACTTGTTAATCTTGATTGGACAACAACGTTTACACCACCACTTCTTCGCAAGGATATGGATTTGGGGTTGCAGGCGGCAAGGGAATTGGGCGTTAGCATGCCAGTAACAGCAGCAACCAGAGAGTCACTTCAAACGCATTTTGGTTCTGCAAGTCTTAAAGATGACCCAGAAGCGTATCTAGCTGCTGACTTTAGTGCTCTTATTGAGACAGTTGCTTTGCAAGCAGGGTTAAAGTTAGAGCCTGAAAATGTCGAAGTAAAAACTGGATTAGAAGTTTAAGAATACTTAAATGTAATATGTGAGGCGAGGCAGATTCTGCCTCGTCTTTTCACGCAGATTTTGCAGTCATCAAACCAATTGGTGAGTGCTGAAGGCATTCAGCACCTCCTTCTGTTATTATAAACAGGGCACCTGTTTGAACACCTCGCATGCCAGAGCCATCAGTTATGTTGGGTTGTACGACTATTGCCATATTGGGTGCTAAATTGATATCAGGTATAGGGCCAGCTGGACGAGAATTAGAACCCAAGATAGGTGGCAGATACCCACCGCCAAAACCGTGAATTAAATCATCACAGGTGGTAAAGCCATTCTCTTCGATAATGCTTGCTGCATCCAAAATTTCAGACATAGAACAACCTGGTCTTAGCACTGAGGCAATAGCACTAAATGCGCTGTCTGCGACATCGTGAAACTCAGATACCCAGCTGGCAGGGTTTTGTCGCATCGACATCGAACGCAAAACCTGACCTGCATAACCTCTAAATGCACCACTAATCTCCATAACCAGAAGGTCATCGT
>JAACDT010000153.1 GCA_009936885.1 Alphaproteobacteria bacterium | reverse complement strand
CCTGCAGCTGCTGGAATAGCGATGGATTTATGGCGTCCCTTTATTGAATCGCGCGCTGGCGATCTGTTGGAGGAAATGAAATCAGCCACTCAAAATCAGGCGGTGTTTGCTGATTTTGCAAAACAGCTTATTGGGGCGCTGCAAAGTAACCTTGGCGAGAATTCGGAAGACGGAGATGATGGCGAGGGAGATGATGATAGCACTGGCAAACAGACTGAAGACGACCAAGAAGGTGAGCAGCAAGCACAATCAGCAACTGGAGAGGATGATTCAGACGGGAATGATTCGCAATCTGTTGAGATGGAGGGCGATGCTGCTGCAATGGCTGCTGAAGATGGGGTTGATGATGATTCAGACGAAGAAATGGAAGGTCAGGCAGAAGGTGACTCACCTGGCGGTGACCCCCGTGATTACCAATCTGATGAAACAGCTCGAAATCAGGGGTACCGTATATTTACAGATAAATATGATGAAATAATCGAAGCAGCCGAATTATGCGATTCAGAAGAGCTTGATAGACTTCGAGGTCTGCTTGACAGACATCTTGAAAGCCTAACTTCTGTGATTGCAAAATTAGCAAATCGGCTACAGCGGAAGCTAATGGCGTATCAGAATCGCTCTTGGGACTTTGACCTTGAAGAAGGTGTTCTTGATGCTGGAAAATTACACCGCGTTGTAACCCAGCCGCTATCCGCCTTATCATTTAAACAAGAGCAGGATACTAAATTCAGAGATACGATTGTAACCCTTCTTCTGGATAATTCAGGCTCAATGCGCGGTCGTCCTATAACGATTGCAGCTGTCACAGCTGATATTCTGGCACGCACCTTAGAGAGATGCGGTGTGAAAGTTGAAATTCTGGGCTTTACAACCAAAGCATGGAAAGGGGGGCAATCCAGAGAGGCTTGGCAACTTGCTGGAAAACTAGATAAGCCTGGCAGATTAAACGACTTAAGGCACATTATTTATAAAGCAGGCGATATTCCTTATCGCCGAGCAAGGCGTTCGCTTGGGCTAATGCTTCGTGAAGGCATTCTAAAAGAAAATATCGATGGTGAGGCATTACTTTGGGCACATAACAGGTTGCTTGCTCGACATGAAGACAGGCAAATATTAATGGTGATTTCTGATGGTGCCCCCGTCGATGATTCAACTTTGTCTGCTAATAGCGGAAATTATCTTGAAAAGCACCTCCGACAGGTAATAGCGATGATCCAAGAACGCTCTCCTGTAGAGCTGCTCGCTATCGGCATTGGTCACGATGTTACACGTTATTATGAACGTGCAGTAACAATAACAGATGCAGAACAGCTTGGCGGAGCGGTAATGACACAGCTAGCTGATTTGTTTGATGAGAATGCGAAGCCGCCTCGCAAGGTTTTCTCTTAACTCTTTTGGCATCTCAATCAAGTTGTAATCAACTTATTAGCTCTCACCATCTTTTTCAAAAGATACCGTTAGCGACAGTAATTAAGAATTAGTTAGATATTTTAGCTCTGCGATGCAGCTAGTATCTCAGACTTAATAGCGCGTGCTTCGTCAGCTAATTCGCTATTTCTAGCTTGAATTAAAAATGGGTCAATACCGCCATGCTTTTCAACAGTGCGAATCGCGCTTGTTGACACACGAAGCTTTAAAGAGCGACCAAGAATATCTGACTGCATGGTTGTAACCTGCAGGTTCGGCAGAAAGCGTCTGCGTGTTCGGTTATTCGCATGACTTACATTATTTCCGCTCATTACAGTTTTACCAGTAATCTGACAACGTTTCGCCATAACGACTTCCTTTTATCTTATGCCATTTTCTTAATGTGAGACATGGATATAGAGCAATCGCGCCAATAGGTCAACTCTTCTAAAATCTTGGCGCGTCATAAAGTTTTTATTAACATAATTTCTATAAGATACCGCGAATGGATAATACATCTCACTATCTTGAAAAGCGAAATGTTACTTTGGGGGATCGTTGCGCCACAATTCAGCTAGAAACTTATTTCTGGCACCATTTGGACATGATTATTGAACAAGAGCAATTATCATTAAATCTTCCATGTCATGAAATTCATGAAAGTCGATGCAACTATTCAATGGCACAATCTTTGAGGTTGTTCATTGTGATGTATTTCAAAGAAAAAACAAAAGCAATGCAGCGTTCGCATCCGCTAGGCGCTGATTATAAATTATTTGAAGCTAGTGCCGATCCGCCGTCCATTATTCAGGTTTTAAATGTGTTTTCACAGCATGCTCAGCATGTCGGTGCGCTTTATCAAAAGAACTAAAGCTGCCACGTACCTCGCTCAAATCACGAATCCCCTCACCCAAGCATAATTTGGTAAGATTTGTATTGATGTGATTCGCAATATGGGGCCCTGATAATGCAAGAGAGGAATAAAGCTGCACAAGATCAGCGCCAAGCAGGATTTTAGTATATGCGTCTGCAACGCTCCTCACGCCACCAACACCGATAAAAGAAATTTGTCCCCCTGCAAAGGCATATGCCTCTGACAATTTCTCACTTGATAATCTAAATAAAGGAGCCCCAGATAGCCCTCCTACCTGATCCCTGTTTTTTTTGTTTTTAAGATTATCTCGAGCCAGAGTGGTATTGCTAATAATAACACTGGCAATTCCCTCATTCACCATTACTTCAATCGCCGAAAACAAATCCTTACTGGAAAGGTCCGGAGCCAGTTTAATAAAAATAGGTTTAAGCAACCCTGCTTGCGTTAATGCGCGTTTTACGCTCTTAATTATTTCCCTCAGGGAAGCTGATTTTTGCAAGTTTCTTAGTCCAGAGGTATTTGGCGAGCTTATATTTATGGTGATATAATCAGCTAATCCTGCAAGCCTCAAACATGCCATAAAGTAATCTTCTATTTTATTTTCTGAATCTTTATTAGCTCCTATATTCACCCCAATTATGTGTTCTGCTGTTTTGATTTTGCGATATTTCAAAAGCCGTGTTGCCACAGCCTCCATCCCATCACCGTTAAATCCGTATCTATTGATAAAGGCTTCATCTTCTGGCAGGCGAAAGACACGTGGTTTTGGATTTCCCGGCTGTGGCAATGGGGTTACAGTTCCTATTTCAACACTCCCAAATCCAAGGGCAAAACATCCTGAAATAGCGGCTGCATTCTTATCAAACCCCGCTGCTAGTCCAACCGGATTGGCAAAGTAAAGCCCTCCTACCATTGTAGGTAATTTAACTGGGTTATATCTTGGGTGCAGTCCTACTGACAAAGCGCCTACCGCTAGCTGATGCGATGCCTCCCCTGGTAGTATCTTGGTTAAATTTGCCAGCGTATGCCAGATCATGTTAGCTCAGCCTGTCCCAATCTGTCATTAAGCGCATCTTCAAGTAAGGCTAGACTGGATTGCAGGCCATATAACTTAAAAAAACTACCCATCCTTGGCCCTTGTTTTTGCCCTAGAAGAATTTGATACAAACAGCTACACCAGTCTCTTAAATTTTCATATTCAGCTTGTTTGCCGATGGCATAAACTTGATTTTGTATATCTTCTGCGGTTGCTTCCTCCGGCAATGCAGAAAGGGCCTCTTTTAAGTTTTGAAGATGAATTTTTTCTTCTGCGCTAGCAAGACGATAGGATTTTTCTGGGCGAACTCTATCCTGGTAAAAGGTAACTGCATATCCAATTAACACATCAAGATGTGGATGCGTTTGAGGTGTAACACCAGGGGCATATTGTCCAACATAAGACCAGATGACCTGATTATCTTCTGCTGCACACACACCAGCAAGATTTAACAACAGCGAAAAACTAATAGGCAGGGTTAATGCTACAGGATTTCCTTTATGAATATGCCATGTCGGGTTTTCAAGCTGGCCGGCCTCATCAGATTCAGCTATTTTACCTAAATGTGTAAAATATTCGTCAACTGTCTTTGGAATGATATCAAAAAATAATCTTTTTGCTCTTTTTGGCTGTGCATACATAAATAATGATAGGGATTCAGGACTCCCATAGGTGAGCCATTCTTCAACTGACAAACCATTGCCTTTAGATTTAGAGATTTTTTCTCCATTTTGATCTAAAAAGAGCTCATAGGAAAACCCAGCAGGGGGCGTTGAGCCAAGAGCCCTTAAGATTTTTGACGATAATGTAACTGAATCGATTAAATCTTTTCCTGATATTTCGTAATCAACCCCAAGTGCATGCCATCGCATTGCCCAATCCGCTTTCCACTGCAACTTGCAATTCCCGCCTGTAACCTCAGTGGTCATCTCTTTGCCTGTAATAGGGTCAAGGTAACATATCGTTCCAGCTTGTTTATCATGGCTTTTTAATGGTACCTGTAATACCTTTCCTGTATGGGGGCAACCTGGCAAAAACGGGCTATAAGTTGCTTGTCTGTCTGCGCCAAGTGTCGGCAAAATAATATTGATTATTTTTTCGTAATTGGACAATACATCTAACAAAGCCTCATCAAATTTTCCAGATTGGTATAGCTCTGTTGCGCTTAAAAATTCATACTCGAAACCAAAATTATCCAGAAACGCTTTCAATCGTGCATTATTATGCGCCCCAAATGAGCTATGAGTCCCAAACGGATCTGGCACTTTTGTTAATGGCATTTCAAGATATTTCGCTAATTCTTCTTTGTTGGGAACGTTATCTGGAACCTTGCGTAATCCATCCATATCGTCTGAGAAACATATAAGACGTGTTTTTCTGCCTGATAGCACCTCAAACGCATGACGTATCATACTGGTTCTGACAACCTCGCCAAATGTCCCAATATGAGGCAATCCAGACGGTCCGTACCCTGTTTCGAATATTACTTCTTTTTCTGAATCATCCGATTGCGCTTCTAGGCGTTTTACAAGATTTCTTGCTTCCACAAATGGCCAAGCCTTTGCATTATTTGCAAGTTCAGCGATTGTTTGATTAAAATGTGGCACATGGTTCATTTTTAGAATTCCTGATACTGTGCGAGATACGATTTATCTGCTTGGTTTTGTGTAAACTGTAACGCAGCTGTTTTCCAGCATAAACTATCTGCTTCAACCAGCCTTTATGACACGTCAGATACACGCAGTTAGTAGCAAATAGATTAAGGCCTACAAAATAGATTTTTAACTTATTTCAGAACTAGAATATTTAATAATATAAGCGAAGACACCTAGCCTGATTTAGTTCAGGTGCTTATGATAACGTTATGTCTGTTTCCACCTCTCTCAGCCCCGATATCGCTGATTACCCAATTTTATATCCTTCCATTACCGAAACTCACTGGATTTCAGGTGATGGAGAGGTACGCACCCCCTCAAAAGAGGAACTCAGTCAGATGCTGGCCAGTAATATCCCGCCCTTAATTTGCCACCGAAACTGGACTGAAAAGAAAATTGGCGCAAAACTCGATAAATAT
>JAACDT010000152.1 GCA_009936885.1 Alphaproteobacteria bacterium | reverse complement strand
GATAAGTAAGAGACCTTCGAGAGGGAAGAGAATGATGCATGAGCTGATATCGAACCGGAAGAGAAACTTCATTTACAAGGGCTATTGTTTTTTTCAGAATGTCATTATCAGCAAAATCAATTATCATTTGATGAAAAAAAATATTTTCCTGAAAATACTTATAAATATCATTTTTCTGAAAAGAAGCCTCCATTCTTTGGTTGGATTCCTTGAGCGTGGCGATCAGGCTGTTAAGATCCTTGCCTTCAAACTCTATGATAACAAGTCCTTCGAGATTAGCTCTAAGCGTATAAATTTGTCTAATTTGTTTGGGTGTGTAATCTCTGACTTTAAACCCTTTTCTCGGTTGATGCACGACCAAACCTGTTTGCAGCAGCAATCTGAGAGACTCACGGATAGGTCCTCTAGAGGAGCCGAAGCGAATACTTATCTCTTCTTCTCGGAGAGTTTGGTTTGGCTTGAGAGTACCATCAATAATATTTTCCCTGAGGTCAGTGAAAATATAATCAGAAATTGTCGTCGGAAGTTTGGGTAGGAGCATGAGCCTCGACCATCAGAAATAGCATTTATACGGAAATCTAATTGAAATTACATGGTAAGTCAAAAATGTCTATGAAGTTACAAAATATTACGAAAAAATTTGGGAAAACCCTAGCTGTAGATAATGTTTCGCTCAAAATAGAGAACGGCGAATTTTTAACTCTCCTTGGACCATCTGGTTGCGGAAAAACAACCATTTTAAGAATTATTGCTGGATTAGAAAATGTTACTTGTGGAGTTGTCCAGCTAGAAGATGTTGATATTACGAATCTAAATCCAACAAAACGGGATATTTCGATAATGTTTCAGGATTATGCACTGTTTCCTCATATGACAATAATAGAGAATGTGTCTTACGGCTTACGTATGAGAGGGGTTTGCAAGACAGAGCGGGAAAAGCAGGCTGCCCAATGGCTCGAGACAATGCAACTCTCTAACACTCAGAACCGATTTCCATCAGAATTATCAGGGGGACAAAGACAAAGAGTTGCGCTAGCTAGGGCTCTAATAACCAATCCAAAAATACTCCTCCTTGATGAGCCTTTAAGCGCGTTAGATGCTAATCTTCGGATCAGACTGCGAGAAGAGCTACGAAAGATACATAAGCAGATCGGAACCACTTTTATTTGTGTAACACATGACCAAGAAGAAGCCATGGCGCTAAGCGACCGAATTGCAATTCTAAACGATGGTCAGATAGAACAAATCGGAACTCCAAATGAACTTTATGATAAACCAGCTTCTGAATTTGTAGCAAATTTCTTTGGAAAATGTGCTCTTTGGCCAATAATTAGAAGTAAAAAAGATACAGAAAAATTACTGCTAGAGCACACTAACGTGCCCTGTAAAACAGCAATTAAGCTAGAATCAAACAACGCTAGAGCTGTCATCCGACCCGAATTTCTGGCAATTGCTGAGCAACGAATAACTTCTAAAAATCAGCTCAAAGCGAAAGTTTTTGATATTATTACAAAAGGAACAAGTAACCTTTTAACTGTGGAATTTGAAAATGGGTTACTGTTGGACATAGATGTTCCCAGAAAGTACATTTTGCCAGATTTGTCAGAACAAGTTTACGTAAATTTAACACATAATGAGCTTCATATAATTTATGATTAAACATGTAGACAATTTATCAATCACCAAAACATTTGAAAGTACGGCTGTAAATACGTTCAAATTATCAGATACTCCGCCTGTGTTTGTAAGAGGAGATGGGCCCTGGTTATATACGGAAGATGATGTAGCATATCTAGACCTTGTTTGTGGTTCTGCGACATCTAACCTTGGACATAATCACCCAGCCCAAATAAACGCCATAAAAAATGCGCTTGATAGCGGCATTCTTCATACTGGTACACGTCTTATATCGCCGTTTAGAGCAGCACTTTATGACCAACTTAGTCACTACGCAGGAATTCAAGATATATCAATTCATCTGTCTAATTCTGGGTCCGAAGCTATTGAAACCGCCATTAAGCTTACTCGTTTTATAACGGGAAATAAGCGATTTATTGCGTTTGAAGGAGGTTATCACGGTCGTACATTGGGCGCATTAAGTGTCACACATTCTGAGAATATCAGACTTCCGTTTATCGGGGAAATAGGCGATTTTGTTTCATTTTCACCCTACCCTCGAGATACATCACAAGTCCAAAACTGTTTGCAGCATTGCGCCATGCTTTTTGAGCATTGTAAGAGAGAAGGTGAGCCAATTGCTGGATTATTAGTTGAACCTATTCAGGGCGTATCTGGTGTTTGGGGCCCGTTCCCAGAATTTCTAAATGAACTTCGCAAGCTTGCAGACAGTTATGGATGCTTGCTTATAGTGGATGAAATCTGGTCTGGATTAGGCAGATCTGGAAAGAAATTTTCTTTTCAGTATTCTGATATTACGCCTGACCTTATCGTTATGGGAAAGGGATTGTCTGCATCTCTTCCACTTTCTGCAGTAATTGCAAAGGGGGATTTATTAAAACAATGGAAGGCTGGCGCTCATACATCAACATTTCAAGGCAATCCTCTTGCCTGTGCTGCCGCATCAGCTACGCTACTAGAAATTGAAGAATCCAGTCTAATTGACCATGTCAGTGATGTCATAGAACCCTGTTTTTTACGGCTTGCACAGAGCCTCATAGATGATAAAAACATCGGGCAAATTAGGTGTGTCGGCGCTCAATGTGCGATTACATTCGAAAATGCACAGATTGCAAACGATATACAAAGGCTTGCAATGGACAAGGCTAATATATTAACCTATGGCGGGGGTTTAGGTGGTGAGTGTTTAATGCTAGTACCACCCATAAATATTTCTGAAGAATTACTATCAGATAACTTAAGCAAGCTAGCAACCATTATTAATGACAGATTTCGTTGATCGTTTTTACAATAATCTCACACCCTTTTTTGACCAGCACCGCATCAATGTTTAGTGGCGGCACAAGACCCAAACATTCTCCAAATTCACCGCACTCCCATGTGATAAGACCCTGACTGAGTGCAAGCTGGCGGACTTTTTTGTTTATCTCGGCAGACACAAACTCCACCACAAAAAAGCTTCCAACACCTCTTACATCAACTACTCCAGATAAGTTTTTAATCTCACTCAACATTTTATCGAAATCAATCGCGTTATTATCTATATTTGTCAGAATATCCCCATTTTTAATCTGGTCGAGAAAAAACAGCGAAGCCGCAGCTGCAACTGGGTTAAGCTGAAACGTAGATGATTGTGTTCCTTTTTCCCAATGGGTTAATATCGCTTCATTTGACACCACAAGACCAGCAGGAAACCCAGCAGATAATGCTTTACCAAAAATAATCATATCAGGGATGATGTCATAATGCTGAAACGCAAATATCTTGCCCGTGCGTCCAAAGCCTGTAAAAGTCTCGTCAAAAATTAACGGGATTTTTTTCATATTAGCAAATTCTCTTAGCTCATGGAGTGACTGCTTACTTACAAATTTTAAACCTGCTGTTGCTTGAATAGGTTCAATTATGGCACCTGATAATGGTTGATTTTCTAATTCGGATAGGCTAGCCGTCAGGTCGCCACCATTAGTTGGAAAATCAATAATTTTAGTATCTGGATAAAATGGTCCAAGAGAAATATTTTTGCCCTTTTCGCCTGAAACAGCAAGTGCGCCGAGGGTTCGGCCGTGATACCCCCCCGTAAACCCAACAAATTTATTAGCTCCTGTAAAATGCATAGCAGATTTTATTGCTATTTCTGTTGCTTCAGACCCGCTGATTGAAGGGTGAAACCTGCATAACTCAGCAGGCAGAATAGTACTTAATTCAGAATAAAGTGCTGCCTGAGTACTTGTATTAAAATGTGGGCCAATATGAAAAATGCCTGTTTGAAGCTGTTCTTGGACTGACCTTAATAACGCCTTATGACCATGGCCTAGAGCAGTAGTGCCTGACCCAGAAGCAAAATCTAAATAGGATTTGCCAGTTTCATCTATCAATACGGAGCCAACACCATCGCTGAAGATCGGCGGGGTTTCCATTAGCGAGAAATTTTTGGTTCCAGATGATAGCCTATCTCTAATATTTTTCAGACCAGATGTTACAGGCATCATAAATAATCTGCCTAACCCATTTTTATTATACCTATTACCTGTTAATTCAACGACATCTTTTACAAGCGCACCAACGGCCGTCAACACAGGTAGGTTGATGAGCATCTCAAGTTTGGCAATTTGTGAAGAAAATGATAGCCCACCTCCCGCTATTACTAACGCATCTGGTGTCTGTGCGCTCTGTTGCACAAATTCAACAATCTTCTCCAATAAGATTGTTGGAGAAAAAGTATTTATGCGTATCTCATCGTTTGCATCAAGCGATAAAGAGGACAGCGTATTAATCTCATATTCCAAGAGATAATTCACACAGTTTTTGGTTATGGTTTTTGTGTAGGGCGAAATCAGCAATATATTTCCAAGATTGTTTTTTTGGGCTAATTTAACGATTGACCTACTAGGAAACGTTACTGGACATTCTGCAAATTCTTGTAGTTTCTCAATCAAATATTCTTCGTGTTTTTTTCCAAGAATAAAACTAGCTGCATGATCACCACAAGCAACCGCATCAAGCTTAACAGATTTAAAAATACTTGCGGCCCTTCTCAATGTTTCAAGAGAGGCATATTGCTCTAAATTATGATGCGTTAACGCCTCTGTTTGCGTACCAGCGTCATACCTTGCTGTAAGCCATCCGATATTATCAGGAAGAAAATGCCAGTATTCCTGATCATTCAAGCCATCGCATGGCCACAGAAACCCAATATTCTTATCAAATTCTGACATTAAACTCTTTCCCTGATAGTGCCAGCAATGCTGTCTGATACCTAAGCGGTATACGCAATAGCTTCTAGATCTGGCGTGTACAAACTTTCTAAAATTGAAATAAGACTATCCTGCATCTCGATATGTGCGTGAGGCAAAGGAACATCACTTGGCAATAATTGATAATGGCTCAAGCACATTGTAAGATGCTCCAACTTACTATTTTTTAATTCAATGGACTGTAAGAACTGTTTAATATCTGACTGCTTTAATTGCGCAATCAGGTTTGTTAATTTGGTTCTTGTATTGCTGCGAAGCTGATACCGAATTTTATCTATTACAGCTACACCATTCGAAGACTGCACCCTGAAATAAAAATTCATTCTACCAAGATTTGATAAAAATTCAGGATAGATAAACAGATCGCGACGATCCGAGGAATTCAGATTCAAAGCGCCCTGAAACCCAGTTACTGTTTCGGCTGCTAATATATAGGATGCAAGCCAAAACAAATAATAATCCCGCGCACTGCTAGCCTTAAAAGCAAGGCTAATAGCTACCCTTGTTTGATTGTCTTCTTGCTCCAGCTTTTTAACACCACCTCCCCATTGCGGCGCACCCACCAAGCACTTGCTTAAGAATGGCAAGGTCGCAAATTTATTATCGACACAATCAACAAGCTGTTGATGCTCTATATTACCTGCCATGCAAATTAACGTATTTGCGGCGACGTATTCTTGTTTTAGAAAATCTTGTAAATCTTCGATTTGTAACTCTGATATAGTCTTATAAGAACCCGCGATAGGGCGTCCATACGACTGTTTAGGGAAGCAAATCGCATTAAGTGAGTCAAATAGTGTTTCATCCTTATCTTGCGATAATGTATCTATTTCTTTGCAGATATCAGATTTAGCATCAATCAAGCCTTGTTCGGATAACCATGTTCCAGAAAAAATATTCCATAATACATCCACACATGCCTGAAGCTTGTCTCGGTTTATGAAATTAATAACAAAGCATGTATTCTCTAACTCGGTGAATGCCGTAAGCGTAAATTCCCGATTTACAATTCCAGAATAAATATCAGAGCGATGGGTATGTGAATATGCCCCAAATAAAGTATGTTCTAATAAATGGGCTAGACCGTTTTTCCCCAGTGGGTCAGAGCTACTTCCAGATTTCACCCATAAGCATAAGGTTGTGCTTGATACGGTGGCATCATAGTGGCTTGCAACCTTTAACAAGTTGGATAATTCAGAAATTTTCGTTTGTTCCATCGGTATCATTACTACATTTCAATATTTGAATTTTGCTTCCATATATTTCGACAAAAACATCAAAAATCCAACTATCAAAAGATAAAGACAGGTAAGCTCGATAAGTACTTCAATGACTACAAAATGAACAAAAATGAGGTCATTTGCAACTTTTGTTAGCTCATTTACCGAAATTACGGATAGCAATGAAGAAGCTTTAATAACATTTGCTAATTCGTTGGTTAGCGGCGGAAGACTTAGCCTTAGAGCCTGAGGAATTAACACTAACCTGAATGTTTGAATCCGCGACAGTCCAATTGCCCTTGATGCATCTACCTGCGATGCTCCAATTGAATCAATAGCGCCTCTGAAAATTTCAACTGAATAGCCAGCACCAATAAGAGAGAGAGCAACAACACCTGTCCAAAATTCGTTAAAGACAATCCCAAATTCTGGAAACAGAAAGTAAATACTTGATATATGAACTAAAGGAGGTGCACCTCTGGTAAACTCGACAAACGCAATAATAAGATAACGAGATATTCTGCCGCCCATCATACGAAACGCAGTAAGTACAATACCTATAATCACTGATGCAATCACTGTAATCAAGCTGATTTTTATAGTTAGCCAAAATGCAGCTAGCATATCTGGCAATATCTGGTACATGAACGCTAAATCTAAAGTCATTTTCTATCCCTTGGTTCCTATAATCAGCGTTGAGACAGATTTTTAACCTGGAGACTTATGCCAATTCTTTTTTCCAGATAAATAGATAATTGTGTCATAGCAACAACAAAGGCAACATATAATACTGCCTGAGCAAATAACATTTCAAGAAATTTAAAACTATCAGAAATGATCGCATTCGCAGCCTTATGAAGTTCAAAAACGGTAATTACAGATAAAACAGATGATGCTTTAATGAGATTTGACATCTCATTAGCCATTGGGGGCAACATTCTTAAAACTGCCTGAGGCAGTATCACGAAAAAGAGCGTATGAAATTTTCCAAGCCCAAGCGCAAAAGCGCCTTCATACTGTCCATCATCCATAGACAGAATTGCGGCTCTTGCAATTTCAATCTGATAGCCAGCGCTATTAAAAGACAAAACCACAATACCTATCCAGAATGGAGATATTTTAAGACCAAAGACTGGCAGCAAAAAATAAGCAGCATAGATTTGGACAAGGATTGGCGTACCTCTAACTACAAACACATAAAAATCAATTATTATAGATACTAAAAACGGAATTTTATAAGCTCTTAGAATGCCAAAAGGCACACCAATAACTGTGGCTATAAAGAACCCAAGCAAGCTTAATTCTATAGTAAGCATTAGCCCCGGCAAAAGCCGGGGCATTTGGTCTATGATAAAAATGAAATCCATAATATGATTTCACTTATGAGCAGGGGCTTACCAAGTTGGTGCCTCATCTGGCAGTAAATCAACAAAAGACTGACCAAACCATTTTTCTTGTAATGATGCCAATGTGCCATCTGCCTTCATATCTACGATAATCTGATTGACTGCAGACCTAAATGACTCGTCTTCCTTACGAAATGCCATTGATGTAAATTCTGCTTTCCACATGTTAGACGTAAATGGAATGACAGTAAAATCATCACTTGTTTGCGCAAAAGCGAGGAGGCTTACAAGTGTTGATGCATAAGCATCAAGACGACCAGAACGCATTGCTGCATATGCCACTTCATCTTTATCATAAGTTTTGATTTCACCGTCATAAGTTATACCGTTTTCTTTGGCGGCAAGTGAAAGCTGATTAATTTGTGGTGTGCCGGCTCCAGCTGATACAACTTTTCCGCCAAGCATCGCGGGAGACGTAATTCCTGAATCCTTCATAACTAACAATCCCGAACTTGCATCCATGTATGGATATGAAAAGTTAACCCGCTTATATCTCTCTTCAGTGGCTGTCATACCACCCAAAATCAGATTAAAATCTCCATTATATAGTGATTGAATAACAGTTGACCAATTTGTGTCTTTCGGGGTTGGCTCAAGACCGCCAAGGCGTTTACTGATTTGGGTTCCAACATCGATATCATATCCTACTAGGTTGTTATTTTCGTCCAGAAATTCGAATGGTTTATAACCAGCCTCAAGACCAAACACTAGTTTACCACTAGCTTTTATATCACTTAGCGTATCAGCTGTTACCATTTTAAATGGCAACAGAGTGGCTATAAGACCAACAAATAATATTCTTAACATTTTCTTCTCCTATTCTATTTAATTTAAAGTCAACGCTTTCATAGCGACCAACTTTTCTAAATTTGGGATTGGTCTGGATAATTCCTCACTTCCCAAAAATGCTTTTTCAATAGAATGAGCCGCATCAAGTAAAAATGCGTCTCTATTCTGTTTGGCGATAATCTGAATACCGAATGGCATGCCGAATTCATCCATACCGCAATTGATAACTACTGCTGGACATTGTGTTAGCGTGATGCCCCAACTAATTGCTTCCCAGTCGAGATAGCCTTCATAAACCACATCATCGATATTTGATGGATATTCAAGCTCATGTTCAAATGGTGACACTGACGCAGCAGGTGTTATTAACAAATCAAACTCATCAAAAAAAGCATCACTTTGGCGCACAATGCTGCTGTGTTCTAAAAAGGCATTGGCAATATTCTGCGAAGATAACTTCCTTGCAAGTTCGAGCTCTTTTATGATTACGTCGCCTAATTCGTCTCCAAATTCTTTCTCCATAAGCCCAAAATCACCCAGAAATCCAATGCTCCGCAAAGTCATAAACGTTTTATAGGCGGCTGAGAGATCCATATGCGCTGTTTTAGTAAGGGCAAATAAGGAACTAAATTTTTTTAGTTTCGTGTAAAATGTATGCTCGTAGGATTTTGACATAATCGCAAAACCAAGATCATGTGATACAGCAACCTTTAGCTTTTTTAAGTCAATTTCTTCGGCTGGTTGAAGTAGCACAACAGACTGCGATTTCGAAAATGGGTCTAAGGGATGCGATTTTGCCATATGACCGAGCAGAAGCTTGCAGTCTGCAGCAGTTTTTGCCATTGGTCCTTCAACATCGAACGGAGACCAAATGTTTGAGCGCCTGCCAGTTCCCACAATACCGTTAGATGGTCTCATTCCAGCTATCCCGCAAAAGCTGGCGGGCGTTCTAAGTGACCCTGCAAAATCAGAACCTGTTGCAAGCGGCACTATTCCAGCTGCAACGGCAGCAGCACCTCCTCCGGTTGAAGCACCCGCGCTAAGTAACGGATTAAATGGATTGCCAGTACTGCCTTGTAATGGGTTTGTTGTTGTCGCGCCAAAACCATGTTCAGGAACATTGGTTTTTCCAAAAATCATTACTGATGCATCTTTTAAATGAGCAACGACATCATCGTCATTTTCAACCTTATTATTTTGGAAGAGAGGAGAGCCATAAGTGGTCTTCATCCCCGCAACATCATTTAAGTCTTTGATCCCAATGGGTATAGGAAGAAAACGCTCGTTTGCTATTCTTTGCTCAAAATTTTTGTCAACATCTTTGCTTACGGATAATGCGTTTTCAAAATTTGTTTCTATAACCGCGTTAATCGCCCCATTTACTTGTTCGTATCTGTGAATGCAGCTTTCCATCAAATCGACGCAACTAATCTCTCTCGTTTTGATAAGCGAGACTAAATCTACGGCACTTTTCGCACAAAGTTCATCTGATTCTAACGGTGTGGCTTTTTTATTCATACCTAATATGTTGACTGTTGACATTATTATTTATTAATGTAGCTTTTTTTTTATCTACAGTCATGTGCTAAATTTATGTCAGAGTGATGCAATAAAAACATCATCATACATAAGGAGTGTATGTTATTATTTTAGCCAATTTGTTTTTTAGAAGGAAAATTAAATGTCATCTGCTACCATCGAACAGGTTTTGCATTTTAAGAATAAAAGAGAGAAGAGATACCATCATCCTAATCTGGATGAGCTTCAAGGATGGAAAGCTGCACGGGATGAGAAAAATATCCCAAAAGATAGACTAAATGAAGAAAAATCATGGGCTCTAAAGATGGGGCTAACAGGCGCTGACAGTATTGAGGACCGCTCAATACCCACATTCTCACGCGGAGAGCTTCCTCACTTCGCTGGGATAAATACGTTTTTGAAAGCGCCTTATGCAGAAAATGTGAAAGATGTTAAAAACTATGACGCCACAATATTAGGGGCACCATTTGACGGCGGGACAACTTACCGGCCAGGAACCAGGTTTGGGCCTCAAGGAATTCGAAAAATATCTGCATTATATACGCCTTATAATTACGAAATGGGCGTTGATTTACGAGAGCAGATGTCTTTGTGCGATGCTGGCGATATTTTCACAATTCCTGCTAATATTGAGAAGACTTTCGATCAAATTTCTCGTGCGTGTTCTCATGTTTTCTCTAGTGGCTCATTGCCTGTTATTTTAGGCGGGGATCATTCTATTGGCTTTCCAACAGTAAGAGGGATTGCGGAGTGTACATCCAAAAGAATAGGCATCATTCATTTTGATCGGCACGCTGATATTCAAGAAAAAGATTTAGATGAGAGAATGCATACAACACCATGGTTCCATGCAACCAATCTTGAAAATGTTAGACCTGAAAATTTAGTACAGGTCGGTATCGGCGGATGGCAAGTGCCAAGAGAGGCGGTAGAAGTAGCACGAGAGCGCAACACCAATATTTTAACAATGAGTGACGTAGAAAAATTAGGAATTGATAAGACAATAGAAATGGCATTGGAGCTAGCGTGGAAAGATACCGACATGGTATATATGTCTTTCGATATTGATAGTATAGACTGCGGTTTTGTG
>JAACDT010000151.1 GCA_009936885.1 Alphaproteobacteria bacterium | reverse complement strand
CTATAAATTCTTCTATCCCTAATCCACTAATAGCACAGCCTCGTGAATTCGACACCAAAGCTAGATTATGATATACAGTGCATCTGTTTTGATTAATCGGCTTTCCTGCTTACATGCAACTATTTTCAGACTCTTTTATCACCGCCTTTTATTTGATTATTTCAGGTGACCCTGATTTATTTGAGATCATTTTTCTTTCGATCCGAGTAAGTCTGACCTCTCTGTTAGGGAGTGTTATTATAGGGCTGCCTCTTGGTGCATTTTTGGCTATTCATCGGTTCAAAATGCGCTCAATTGTCATGTCGGTACTTAATGCATTGATGGGGATGCCCCCTGTCGTGGTGGGGCTAATCGTATATTTATATCTCTCCCGCTCTGGCCCACTTGGTTTTTTAAGTCTGCTTTATACGCCAACAGCGATGATAATTGCACAAATGCTGTTGGTGATACCGATAATTGGGGCGTTATCTGCACAAATTATAGAAGACCTGCATTCAGAATATAATGACTTATTTCGCTCTTTGAATGTCTCTACAACAAAAGCAGTATTTGCGTATATCTATGATGCAAGAATATCTCTGTTAACTGTTATTCTTGCAGGGTTTGGAAGGGCAATTTCAGAAGTTGGGGCTGTGTCAATCGTTGGCGGTAATATTGACCATCTCACCCGTGTGATGACTACTGCAATTTCACTTGAAACATCAAAGGGCAATCTTTCCCTGGCGCTTGCACTTGGCATCATCTTGTTAGCCATTGCACTTGGTGTCAATTTATTTGCTGTAAGAGCAAAATACTGGGTAACGGATAAGCAAGATGTCTGATGCAAATGTAACAAAAACGCAGTTGGGATTTAATCTATTGCCAATTGAGCTTTGTTCTGTATTTTTTCAAAAATCCGGAGTGCGTTTGATTGATGGCGTTTCCGTTACGCTTAATTCTAGGGGCATTACCGTTATATTGGGACCAAATGGAGCTGGTAAAAGTATTTTATTAAGATTACTGCATGGGCTTGAGACCCCAAATGAAGGCACTGTTTTGTTTAAGGGTGTTGTTGCGGACGAGACGATAAAGCGTAAACAGGCAATGGTATTTCAAAATGCCGTTTTGCTCAGACGCTCGGTAATGGAAAACCTGTCATTTGTAGCAAATCTATACAAGCCTCAACAACCCTCTAATCTCTTAGAATTACTAGCAGAGGTTGGGCTTGCAGAAAAACAACATATGCCAGCAAGACGATTATCAGGAGGGGAGAAACAGCGCCTTTGTCTTGCGCGTGCATTGATATCACAACCTGAATTACTATTATTGGATGAGCCTACAGCCAGCCTTGATCCCTATTCTGTCCAGATGATAGAGACGCTGCTAATTAAATTACAGCATCAAAATACCAAGATAATTTTTATAACCCATGATTTGAATCAATCGCGCCGATTAGCTGAAGATATTCTTTTTATTTACAAAGGAAGATTAGAGGCATTTCAGCCTGCAGATAGTTTGTTCGAAAAACCAGATAGTGAATTTGCAAAAGCATTTATCGAGGGAAGGTTGATTTTTTAAAATTGGCAATCTCACGCTATTTTGCATTATACGGGTTTTCATAACCGCCACCTGAGGGTGTTTCAATAATGATTGTATCAGAAGGATGACATTTAAGTTGCACCCTGCCTTCTAACTCCTCAAGACTGCCATCTGCTCGCAAAACCGCATTTCTACCAGTCTTGCCATTTGCGCCCCCATTTAAGCCTTGCGGCTCGATAATGCGCCTGCCAGATAAGATAGAGACATCCATTTCTTGAAGACAGGTTATATGCCGCTCTATGCCATCACCGCCGCGCCAACGCCCATCTCCACCAGTGCCACGCCTGATTTTGAATAGAGTGAGTAAAACGGGATATCGTGATTCTAAAACTTCTGGGTCGGTAAGACGCGTATTGGTCATATGGGTATGTACGGCATCACACCCATCAAAGCCATCGCCAGCACCAGCGCCGCCGCAAATTGTCTCATAATACTGGAAAGACTCAGTGCCAAAGTTTAGGTTATTCATCGTACCTTGAGCGTTTGCCATTGCATTCAAAGCTAGGAAAAGACAATCAGCAACAGCTTGACTAACCTCAACATTGCCTGCAACCACAGCAGCAGGGAAGCTTGGGGTTAGCATAGAATTTTCGGGTAGAATAATAGTAAGTAGGCGCAAGCATCCAGCGTTAATAGGGATAACCTCATCTACCATACATCTAATACAATATAACACCGCAGCTCTTGTAATAGGTTCTGGTGCATTAAAATTATCTGGTTGTTGCGGGCTGGTTCCTGTGAAGTCGATGATGGCAGTTTGCGTATTTTTATCTATTTTTATAGAGACTGAGATTTTGCACCCTTGATCAAATACGACTTCCGCCTTTCCATCAACGAGCGCATTAATCATACGCCTTACACAAGTTTCTGCGTAATCTTGAATATGATCTTTATAGGAATGAACGACATTATAGCCAAATTGTGAAATCATGGATTTTAGTTCTAAAACACCTTTTTCATTTGCTGCAATTTGGGCTTTTAAATCGGCGATATTTTGTTCTGGATTACGACAGGGATATTTATTCTGAGTAAGGATTTCAAAAATTTCTAGATGCAGAAATTCACCATTGCTTACTAATTTTAGATTATCTAGAATGACACCTTCATCTTCAATATGAGTAGCAAGAGGGGTCATTGAGCCTGGTGCTGTTCCGCCTATATCCGCGTGATGCCCCCGTGAGGCCACAAAAAATACAGGCTGTGTATCATCTTTATCAAAGACAGGTGTAATCACAGTAATATCTGGCAGGTGGGTGCCCCCATTATAAGGAGCGTTTGTAACAAAAACATCCCCTTTCTGCATTTTTGGGTGCGCTTGTATAACAGATATAACCGATCTATCCATTGAGCCAAGATGCACAGGGGTGTGCGGCGCATTTGCAATTAAATCGCCATTATTATCAAAAACTGCACAGGAAAAATCCAATCGCTCCTTAATGTTCACAGAGCGGGCAGTGTGTTGTAACCTGACACCCATCTGTTCTGCGATAGACATAAATAAATTATTAAATACCTCTAGCAAAATAGGGTCTGCTTGTGTGCGCGTTGCTAATGTTTTGTTTGTTCTCTGCTTGCAAGACAGAATGATACAGCCATTATCATCCAGTGCTGCTTGCCATCCTGGCTGAACAAAAATGGTGCCTATTTCTTCAAGAATTAATGCGGGCCCATTTATAATATCAGTGATGGCTATATGATCGCGGTTAAAAAGATTTGCATCATGCCATAAGCCAGCAAAATATATTGGCTGTTTATCAATTGGCTCAGAGTTATATTTTGAGGGGTCTGATTTAATTTTCTCGATTTTGGCTAAACCACCGCTTGCTTCAACTTCTATGAAATCAAAAATAATAGGTGTTCCTGACATTGAAAAGCCGAATTGTTCGTTATGCGCAGTTTCAAAATCTGCTTTCATTTTTGTATAATTTGAAACTGGAATTTCTATCGTGCTATCGCTGTCTTTATATTTGAGATGTCCAACACAGCTAATATGAATATCTTTTACGGATATATTTTGCTTTATTAAGTTTGCTTGTGCATCTGTGCTAAGCGTCTGAATTATCACTGGTAGATCGGAGAGTAGATTTTTATCAAAGTTTCGCTCTATGTGCTGTTGATGGTTGGACGTAATTTCAGCCAGACCCATCCCATAAGCAGAAAGTACACCTGCAAATGGATGAAGGATAATTTTCCGTATACCAAGCAAGTCAGCAACAGCGCAGGCATGCTGACCACCTGCCCCTCCAAAACAGGCAAGCGCATAATCAGAAATATCATGCCCTTTTTGAACGGATATTTTCTTTATCGCATTTGCCATATTCTCATTGGCAATTTTTACAAAACCCTCTGCAACCTCGGTTACAGACTTTCCAGCATCTTTTGCAATCCTATTTAATTGCTCTAATGAAATAGCTGAATTAAGGGCAGCCTTGCCGCTTGATCCAAAGAGTTTGGGGAAATATTCAGGCTGTAATCTTCCAAGGACAAGATTGGCATCGGTTACGCTAAGAGGACCTCCCCTGCCATAACAGGCAGGCCCTGGCGATGCACCAGCAGAATTGGGTCCAACCTGAAACCGCGCGCCATCAAAGCGAAGGATTGAGCCGCCACCAGCTGCAACAGTGTGAATTTTCATCATAGGAACGCGCATTCTAACGCCAGCAATTTCAGTATCAAACGCCTTTTCCACGAACCCTGAATAATGAGCAACATCGGTAGAGGTGCCCCCCATATCAAAGGATATGATTTTATCAGCGCCTGATAATGCACTTGTTTTAATAGCACCAACAATGCCGCCAGCAGGGCCAGAGAGAATAGCATCACGGCCTTGAAATAGATCAGCAGCTGTAAGACCACCAGATGATGTCATAAATAATAGGTTAAGAGCATCCAAGCTAGTATCAAACGAGTTAGATATCTGCTCAACATATCTGCGTAATAACGGGGATAGATACGCATCAATGATAGCTGTATCACCCCTGCTGACAAATTTAATTAATGGGGAGACCTCATGACTTAGAGATATTTGTGTAAACCCAATATTTTTGGCAATCGCGCCAACCTGTTTTTCATGCTCTGGAAATTTGTAGCTATGCATAAACACAATCGCGACAGAGCGGATGCCAGTATCAAATAATTGCTGTAATTTAATGTTGATCTGTGCATCATCAAGGCTTGCCAACTCAACGCCATCTGCATCAACCCGGCAGTCAATTTCGCTTACAGATTGATAGAGCAACTCTGGTTTTGTAATTGCGCGGGCGAATAATAAAGGTCGTGCCTGATAGCCGATTTCCAGAGCATCCGCATAACCAGAATTCGTGATAAGCCCGACAGGATCACCGTTTCTTTCTAGCAATGCGTTTGTGGCAATAGTTGTCCCCATTTTTATAGAGGCAATTTTAGAAACTGGTATCTTCAAGCTAGGCTCTAGCTTCATTAAATTTCGAATAGAATGAATAGCTGCATCAGTATAAGCTTCTTGATTTTCGGATAATAATTTATCGGTTACTAATAAGCCTTCTGGTGTTTGCGCAACAATATCCGTAAAAGTGCCACCTCTATCAATCCAAAAATGCCATTTACCCATTTGATTTTCTTGTTTTATAAATTGCTCTGGCGCATATGAAATCATAATGAATAAAACAAAGCTAGTTTGAATTTTGTTTAGGAAAAATTTTTATAAATTTAATCATACTTAAAGTTTGCGCCAGGGCACTATAATAGGCTTATCTGTTATTGCTATTTTTTATAACCCATAATTGGGAGAATAATTTTGACAAAACAAACAAACGGGTATTTTACAGAAAAAAACTCCATAGATGTTGTAATTAACAGCATGTCTGATGAGTGCGAGCCAAGATTAAAAGAGGTTATATCAGTTATTGTTCGCAAATTGCATGAAGCTGTCAAAGAGATAGAGCCAACTCAGGATGAGTGGATGAACGCTATTTTATTTCTAACCAAGACAGGCCATAAGACAGATGATTGGCGTCAGGAATTCATTTTATTATCTGACATTTTGGGGGTCTCTATGCTGGTTGATGCGATAAATAGCAGGCGCCCAAACGGGGCATCAGAAAATACAGTTCTTGGCCCGTTTCATTTAGAAGATGTGCCATCATTGGAAATGGGTGCAAATATCAGTCTTGATGGTAAAGGCGAGCCTATGTTCGTATCTGGGCGAATATTAGATGTTGAGGGTCGTCCAATATCGGGTGCCAAGATAGATATATGGCAGGCTAATGAAGATGGATTTTATGATGTGCAACAAAAAGGTATCCAGCCTGATTTTAATCTAAGAGGTGTTTTTACAACTGGGAATGATGGCAGATATTTTTTTAAATCCGCAAAACCAAAATATTATCCAATTCCAGATGATGGCCCAGTGGGGGCGTTATTGGCTGCATTGGGACGGCATCCCTACAGACCAGCTCATTTTCACTATATCATCCAGAAAAAAGGCTTTCAGACTCTGACCACGCATCTGTTTGATCCAGATGATGCGTATATACATTCTGATGCAGTGTTTGGTGTTAAGGAAAGCCTCATGGCAGAGTTTAAGCGTATTGATAATGCTCAGAAAATAACAGAGCATGGCTTTAACCAGCCTTATTATGAGGTTGTGTATGATTTTGTTTTGGCAAGGTCTCGTTAAAATGGCTCAATTAGCATCACTTCAGGACGCTGTTAGAGACGTAATGAGCGATGGTCTGTGCGTTGCATTGGAAGGATTTACGCATTTAATTCCGCACGCATCCGCACATGAAATAATTCGCCAAGGATTTAAAAACCTTACCCTAGTTCGCATGACGCCTGATATTATATATGATCAGATGATAGGAATGGGCTGTGCCAGCAAGCTAATCTTTTCATATGCGGGTAATCCTGGTGTTGGATTATTACGAAGGCTAAGGGATGCTGTTGAGAATCAATGGCCAGTGTCATTGGAAATAGAAGAGCATTCACATGCCGCAATGGCAAACGCCTATGAGGCGGGTGCAGCTGCAATGCCATGTGCCTTATTTAAGGGGTATTTGGGCGCAGAATTAAAACAAGTAAATCCAAATATAAAAATGATTTCTTGTCCTTTTACAGGGGAGGAGCTAGCAGCAGTGCCATCTATCAGGCCGGATGTTAGTTTTATTCATGCTCAAAAAGCAGATAGAAAGGGAAATATATTGATTGAAGGGATTATAGGTATCCAGAAAGAAGCAGTGTTGTCTGCTGCGAAATCAGTGGTTACCGTAGAGGAAATCATTGATGAATTTGATACTCATCCTAATGCTGTAATTCTTCCTCACTGGACAATTGATTATATAGCCGAAGTGCCAGGGGCTGCACATCCCTCTTACGCGCAAGGCTATTATGCGCGTGATAATTCAGCCTATAAGGAATGGGATATACTATCAGCTGACAGAGAACTCTTTTTGAAATGGATGGCTGAGCATGTCATGCAACAGACCCCAGATGTTTTTGCAAAGCGTGTGCAATTTACCAATCCTCAAAGCTCAGGGCAGGGTGATAGCTGTGATGAATAGCCATGCAGAAAAAAATGAATTTACCTCTGATGAAATGATGACTATAGCGGCCTCTCGTATGCTAAAATCAGATGATGTATGTTTTGTTGGTATTGGTGCGCCGTCAGCTGCATGCAATGTAGCGCGGCTCTCCCACGCACCTGACATTACGCTGATATATGAATCAGGCACTATTGGGACGGCTCCAGATATTCTTCCATTATCAATCGGAGATGGTGAGTTATGTGATACCGCATTAACAACTGTTTCTGTTCCAGAGATGTTTCGTTATTGGTTGCAAGGTGGACGCATTACAATTGGGTTTCTTGGTGCTGCACAGATTGATAAATTTGGTAATATCAACACAACTGTCATAGGCGATTATCATAATCCTAAAACACGCATGCCAGGTGGTGGCGGCGCGCCAGAAATAGCAAGTCAGGCAGGCCAGATTTATATAACAATGAAGCAATCTCTTCGAAGTATGGTGCCAAAAATTGATTTTTTCACCAGCTATGGACATGGCAATGGATATGACGATAGACAAAAGCTTGGCATAAAAACAACTGGTCCGACAGTGCTTATTACCGATCTTGCTATTTGGGAGCCTCATCCTGAAACAAAGGAATTTATTGTTACAAACTTACATGCGGGTGTTTCTAAAGAGGATGT
>JAACDT010000150.1 GCA_009936885.1 Alphaproteobacteria bacterium | reverse complement strand
GTTTGCGGATTAGATGAAGCATCATCATTGCAGCATTCAGGTCAGTTATCAGCTGATGGAGTTGCAGGACAAGATGGTCTTGAGATTTTCTGCTTTAATAATCCTGAAACACAACAATTTTTAATCATAGCAAGGCTAGATAACCTTGGTAAAGGAGCTGCTGGCGCTGCTGTTCAGAACTTGAATATTATGCTTGGCTGTAGCCCACATGCAGGTCTTAACTGGGATTATTAGTATATGTTTTAGAAAAGAGCCTGGAGAAGCAAACCTGCCGCCAGAATAAGGCCGCAATCCCGATTAGATCTAAAAACAGCTAACGCTGATTTGCCGTTAATTTCTGATAATTTATATATTTGCCAGCCTAAATGAAGGGCAGATCCTGCGATACCAAAAAGCCAAAAACCTAATCCAAATTGAAGCCAAAAACCAGCTGACCATAATAGGATGGCAGCAAGATATAATGCTGTTATACCCTTGGATAGATTAGTCCCAAGTGAGCGCGCAGCAGAGCCAATGCCAAGCTTAACATCATCCTCTTTATCTTGAATTGCGTAGATGGTATCATATCCGATAATCCAGCAAGCAGTTCCTGCATATACCAAGAACATGGCATCACTTGGCCAGTTATTTGTTGCACTTACCGCACCAAGCAAAACGCCCCATGAGAAAGCCAGCCCAAGAACGACTTGTGGCCATTTTGTTACTCTTTTTGCAAGCGGATAACAGATTATCAAAGGAATTGATGATAAGCCCATTATCCATGCTTTGAAGGGAAGTTGTAATAAAATAAAAAACCCTATGAGTAGCATAATGCCAAGAAATATAATAGCTGAGCGGACAGACATAGTGCCAGCGGCAAGAGGCCTCATTGCGGTTCTGGCAACCTGTTTATCAATATCGCGGTCCCAGAGGTCATTTATAATACAGCCTGCCGAACGCATAATAATGGCACCCCCTAAAAACCAACTCATAAGTTTAGCAGTCTCAATCATCTCATTAGGATGTGCCAAGATAGCCCACCAGCCTGGCAGTAATAATAACCACCAGCCAATTGGCCTATCTAGCCTAGCTATAATAGCAAATGGTTGAAGCCAGTTTGGGATGCTTGACAGCCAGCCGTTAGTGGCGATATCTGTATGCGCTTCGTATGGCAATTTCATTTAATAACTCTGGTAGTAACTCTGAATAATAAATCTGGCTTTTAATAAATCTGGCTTTGCTTTTTAATATAAATATAACTACAGATATACGACATAAACTGAAAATGGTATTTTCAATATTTACCACCAAATTTTGCGTATTGCCTTTTTGAAGTTAAAAAAACTATACCTGATTATGTCTAACTATTCTTACCATCACTAAACTTTAGTAAAGGGTCTCTTAGATGAAATTCTCAGCATTTTTGATTTTGGTTAATTAAGTTAAAATGGACGTAGATTCTAGAGTAAATATGACACGATTATTTGTGGGTTCTGCTTTGATGGAAAATGCTTTGATAGAACTCAATTCTGGGCAAAGCCACTATCTCTCTTCTGTTTGACGAAAACAAAATGGGGCTGAGCTTTTATTGTTTAATGGCAGGGATGGCGGATTTCTTGGTGTTATTGAAACTAATGGCAAGCGCTCTCTTGCTGTCCGGTGCAAGCAGCAACTTCTCATGCAAACACACTCATTTGATTTATGGCTAATATTTGTACCAATTAAGCGCACAAGAATGGATTTTATGGTGCAAAAGGCAACCGAATTAGGGGTTTCAAAAATCTGGCCAGTGCAATCTGAATTTGGTCAGGTAAAGCAAATTCGTGAAGATAAATTGCGCGCGAATATGATAGAGGCCGCAGAGCAGACAGAACGTCTTGATTTACCTGAAATCGGGGCATTTACACCGCTTCAAACAGTCTTAGATAATTGGCCAGAAGATAGAGTGTTAGTGGTTTGCGATGAGACAAAATCAGAAACAGGGCTCGCACGCTCCATGCTTCAATTGAATAGGAACCTAACCGAAAAAGCAGCTATTCTAATTGGTCCAGAAGGAGGGTTTAGTGCCCCAGAGCGAGAACAGCTCGACCGACATCCAATGTGTGAGAATATATCGCTGGGCCCACGAATTCTGAGAAGTGATACCGCAGCTATGGCGGCATTAAGCATTTTCCAATCTAATTTTGGGGATTGGTATTAAACACTCGAATATTAAAGGGTATACTTAAATGATAAAGAAAAAAACTAAGAGAAAGTATTATGGGTCATGACTGATGCGCAAATATCACTATCATTTAATGCCCTTGTGAGCTGGCTTTCGAGCAAGGAAAAAGACCCAAAGCAATGGCGCATTGGCACAGAGCACGAAAAATTCATTTACACATTGGATGGATTTGCGCCAGTTGCATATGAGGGTGAGGCCGGAATTGAGGCCATATTGCATTACCTAAGCGACACCTATGATATGACACCAATCCTGGAGCAGGGGAAATATGTTGCTCTTAAGACCAATGATGGCGCTTCAATATCCTTAGAGCCGGGGGGCCAGTTTGAGTTATCTGGCAATATTGTAGAAACACTTCATCATAGCTGTGTTGAAACCAACAAACATCTAAGGCAAATGCTTGATGTTACCACTAAGCTAGGACTTGGAATGATTGGATTAGGGTTTCATCCTACAGCATCAAGAGAACAGATCAATTGGATGCCCAAGGGGCGATATAATATCATGAAGAATTATATGCCAAAAGTCGGTAATCTTGGCTTGGATATGATGCTTCGCACCTGCACCAT
>JAACDT010000149.1 GCA_009936885.1 Alphaproteobacteria bacterium | reverse complement strand
GGCGGCCCAAAGTCTCTCTGTCTCGCCGAACACAAGGCTAGTTTCCAATGGTTCATTAAAATAATATGGGCGTTGTTTCTGACGTGATGGAAGCTCTTTTAAGACTTCTAATAAAGGGCGCAATGGTTCGGGCGCTGATAATATTTGGTTCGCCTCAAACCCAGCGTAAAAATGATGAAACAGATAATCAAGGTTGATTTTGCTATTTGTTGTCGTGCTAAAAAACAACGATACGAATTCCGCTTCTTTTGCGACTGAGACTGGTGCTACACCAAATCGCCAGCAAAGTTTGGCAGATAAGGCGGATTGAATGGCAGGATAAAATTTTTGTAATATTTTTTCTAACTGCTCTGTTGAAACAAAGTCTGTAAAGCAGTCAGCAAGCCTGCATAATGCCCATAATGCGGCTTCAGGCTGTTTACCATAGGCATATCTACCCTCGCGATCAAAATAGGCTGCCGTAAAATTAAAATCCATTTTATCCAGAAATCGCCATGGCCCATAATCAAAGGATTCGCCTGTTAAATTAAAATTATCCGTATTTAAAACGCCATGAACAAATCCCGAAGCCATCCATCCCGCCACCATTTCCGCAACACAGATAACAAGGGATTCTAATAGCGCTAACAATAGCGCTTCTGTTGGGCTTTCTGGGTCAATATCTGGATAATAATAACGCGCTACATACCGCGCTAATGTATGAATTTCTTGAGGTAAATTTAAATAGGCAAGGCGTTGAAAACTGCCAATTCTAATATGACTATGTGATAACCTTACAAGAACAGCGGCGCGCGTGGGAGATGGCTCATCATTTCGATGCAACTGCTCCTCAGTTTCAAACACACTTAAAATTTTGCAACTATTCACACTTAATGCATTAAGATATTCACTCGCAAGAATTTCCCTTACAGCACCTTTTAGAGTAAGTCGTCCATCTCCGCTTCTGGAAAATGGCGTTGTTCCTGAGCCCTTTGTGCCTAAATCAAGGAGTCTGTTTGTTATATCTTCTCTGAGCTGCGCATATAAGAACCCTCTTCCATCCCCTATTTCTGGGTTATACATTCCAAACTGATGACCATGATAACAAAGCGCTAATGGCGTTTTGAAACTATCTGGAAATGGTGTGAATGCACCAAAATAAGACTTCCATTGTTTGTCGCTCAACGTATCTAAAGATACATCTTTAGCCGCATCTTGATTCCGGTATCGTTTTGTAAGGCTATTAAATTCTGCAGCAGTAACTCTTGCAAAGAAATTTTCGCCTAACATTTCATGGAGCGCAACTGGCTTCATTTCCGGACCTTATCTCGGTAAAAATTAAATGAAATCAGGAAGCATCCCTAATTCCTTAAAGAGCTGTTAATGAATTTGGCCAACTCGAACAAATGCCTTTAACCTAGAAAGCCTATCGCCGAAGTTCTATTACGTTAGTATCTGCATATATGGCATCTAGCTTTCCGCCAAGGATATATTCCGTGATAAAATTGCCGAAATGGATTATCTCTTCATTAAAGCGTGTCCCCTTTGTGGCTTGGATACCTGAAAATTTCTCTGTTTGGTGTCTAATAATTGATAAATCAGATAAACCTGGCGCAATAACAACATCCAACTCACTCAATGCATCTTTAAGACGGCTGTAATTCCTTTGTTGATGAGGAATCCGGTTTGGTACCACAATTATATGAGGAGTGATGGCACGTGACGAATCTTTTCGATCTTGTATTTCCTCAATAAAATCTCTGGTGGGTCGAATATCTCCCCAATTAATAGATACTGGGACTAATAAACAATGACACATCATCGCAATTTGACAAATAGTATCTGGCTTTCCAGCAGAGGTATCGATTAGAAGTAAATCATCAGCAGAACTCAAATGGTTTCTTACAATTGTATCCACCGTAACGACATTTACAGCATCATACCTATCCCCGATTGGCAGGTGCCGCAATTGCTCAAATCTCCCGTCAATACCCAGCATTTCAAAACTACTGCCCTGAGCATCGGTGTCTATTAAATAGAGAGGCCGCTTCTTTTGATATTGCCTAAAATAATCAGCAAGATAGCAGGTGAGCGTACTTTTACCTACACCCCCTTTCATATTGGCTACCATAATTGCAGAACCCATGATACTACTCCAAAGGTTAAAAAGTTAATAATAGTTTAAAACACTAAAAAGACTATCTATTAGGATATTAAATTTGTCACATGATTTCGTGTTTTAACTGAAAAAAGCAGCTAAATCACAAAGAAACATGTGCAAATAACCGCCAAAAAGGTTCCTTTACTAGTCAATCGTCCCAACAGACTCCGCCAAAATTTCACCTTTATTATACAGCTCTTGCGTTTTTGTAAAATAATCCATTGAACTAATCTTGCCAGATTTATATTCTTTTCTCACGTCAAGCATTTCTGTTTCTATCGTTGCTAGTTCAACTGACACATTTTTATCGCTAGCAGCTATAGGGCTAAGTGGCACTGCATTAGTTTCAAAAGCATTTTTTTCAGTATCTGCCTGTTTATCAACACTGTTTCCATCAACCTTCACCGCATCTTGCGCATCTGCACTTCTTTTATTTATGACGAACCCGTTATCTAATTCATAAATATTTGGCTTATCAGATGCTGTTATATCATCCTTTGGCCCATCATCTTTTGACTCAATTGGCTTACCAACATCTTTTGCTTCATTATCTTTATTTTCAGGAGAACCCTTTGCTGAGGCAAGAGAAGGCAAATGTTCAGATGATGGCTGTAATACCGACTTTGATTTTTCTTCAGCATCGAAATTTTGTGGTTTATTTTTTCGAGAAAGATCGCTTGCGAGCAAAATCATCAAAACACCAATGACAATCAACGCGAAAAGAGAGACGGCCACCCGTTCGATATTATCTGCCAACGATATCGTTATTTCAAAGTTACTGAACATCCAATTATCTAAATTTGACAAAACTTTTGACAAAACCGAAGTGGATAATTCTAAAACTGAATTAAAATACACGCCAATCCCCATGGTAAGTATTGTAGAAGTGTGAGACGATCTTTCAGGTTCCTATATTTCCTATGGCTAAACCACCACCTAAGATTACCACATTTTACATTTTGGCAAAACTGATTTTAAACTATGAATAGTATTAGGGATAATATTATGCTTTTCTACCTAGTCGTCACGACTATCACCCTCGCTCAATAACGCACGAGATTTGGGGTTTTCTTCAGGAAAATAGGACAACTCCATTGGAACGCATGGGTCACCAAGTCCATAGCTTTTGGAATTCATATCACCGTTTATAACGCGAAGGTCAGGATTATTGTGTGACTGGGTGTTTTTTTTGGACATAATCATATACCTCAATACGTCAAATCTTCGAACAAAAATGTCACTAGCGCTGACATATAGAATACTTGGGCAATAAGCATTATTTGGATTGATTATTCAAAAAATCAATAAACCTAATCCAAAAATAGATTTCATCAAATACGATAAATACTGACTTAACTTTTATTGACATAAACTTTATTTTAGCCGTTTTATGAGGATTCTTGTCTTCTGAATTCAATATTAGGACAACGATTACTAATCACTGTTATTCCATTTTTCCTTGCCTTGGCTTCTGCCTCAGCATGACCAATTTCCAGCTGCAGCCATAGTGTTTTAACTTGGCATTTTATGGCTTCTTCAACTATCTCAGGTACTGCATCTGAATGTCTAAAAACATCTACCATGTCAATTTCATGCGGAATATCAGTAAGCTTGGCAAAACATTCCTGCCCTAATATTTTTCCCCCTACATGGCCGGGATTTACAGGGAAAACCTGATATTCCCTTTTTAGCAAGTTGCGCATAACTGAATTACTCGGACGCTCTCCTTTTACGCTCGCTCCAATAAGAGCAATCGTTTTTGTATTCGCTAGAATAGAGTCTATTAACCTATCTTCATCATCATAATTCATTTTATTTGACCAATAACTTTTTTTGTGACTTTTTTTTAACTATATTTTTTGGTTTGGATTATTTATCTAACTCAGCTCAACTGTATAGATATCATAATAACGATACAGCATGAATGAAATCAATATTAAATGAGCCCTCATATTGATCTTTAAGCTTATATATCACTTGACGTTACAGCATAGTTTCTTAACATGTTTTTTTAAAATTGGAGAGAATAATGCCGCTCACGAATATTGACCATTATGCTATCAGAACTTCTAAACTAGAAGAAACAAAAGCATTTTATGAAGCACTTGGTCTGGTTGATGGTAAGCGACCAAATTTTCCGTTTAAAGGGCATTGGCTCTATCTAGGAGAGGTTGCGTTAGTGCATTTAATTTCTGCTGACCCGAACAAACCAGGCGGTTTAGAAGAATATCTTGGCGAAGCAGAAGGCGGCAAAAATCTATTAGGAAGCGGGTCTGTGGACCATCTTGCATTTCGGGCAACAGATGCAAACGCGTTGAAACAGCGATTAGAGGATCAAAATATCACATTTACTGAACGTGAAGTCCCAAACATGCGATTATTTCAGATATTTGCAAAAGACCCAAATAACATCACCATAGAAATAAATTATTACAAATAATAATAGTGTTTTAAATATTTGAAGGAAAAAAACTGTGCGTTTAATTGATTTGAGCGGCGAGATTTATCAGAAATGTCCCACATTACCAAACCACCCACCTGTAATATTCAGCGCTTATCAAACCCATGATACGGTTCGAGAGTCAGAGGGCGTCCAATTTTCGTGCGCGTCGTCTTTTCTGACCCTTGGTGAACACACCGCCAGCCACGTCGATGCCCCCTGTCACTTTGACGAGAGACAGACTGCATTGAGTGTTGATGAGATGCCGTTAGACCAATTCTACCGCCCTTCCTTGTGCTTAGATTTATCTCATATCCCTTTAAAAAGTGATATATCTATTGCTGACTTGCAAGAAGCGGAAGAAAAAACCGGAGAAACCATAAATAAAGGAGATATTATTCTGCTCTATATGGCCCATTATGATAGAACTTTTGGAAGTCCAGAATTTCTAACTGATTTTCCGGGTCTTACTAAAGAATCTGCAACATGGCTTGGAGAAAAAGGGATCACAAGTTTCGGAGTAGAAGCGGTTAGCCCTGGAAGACCGGGTAAAAATAATTTCGAAGTGCATCTTGTTTGTCGCAACATGGGATTCACGCATATGGAGGGATTAGCAAACCTACATCAGGTTGTAGGTTTGGGGCATTTTCAGTTCGCTGGGTTTCCGTTAAAAATTCGAGGTGGAACAGGCAGTCCAATTCGCGCAGTAGCGATTATTGACGAGCTTGAAACATCATGAAATGAACTCTGCCCCCCTCATAAACGGATTTATCCTCGGATTCTCTTTAATCCTTGCAATCGGGGCGCAAAATAGCTTCGTAATTCGCCAAGGTATTGCCAGAAATCACGTTTTATTATCTGTCGGATTTTGCGCAGTCAGTGATATGTTGCTCATCATCTTGGGCATAACAGGCATGGGTCTCTTCGCAGAGAAATTCTTTAATGCTTATTATCAATGGATATTTATTCTTGCTGCGATTTGGATTGCATTTTATGGGGTCTCTCATCTAAGGAATGTGTTCAAGTTATTTGATCAGAGCACCCAAGAATATAAACCTGAAAGGCTTGGAAGAAAGCAAACACTTTTTAAATTATTTGTTTTAACATTCGTTAACCCTCACGTATATCTCGATACCTTGGTATTGATTGGGATAATTTCATTACAATATAAGGGAGCAGACGTCTGGGGATTTGGCATTGGAGCGTCATTGGCAAGTTTGGTGTTTTTTATCTCCATTGGATTTGGTGCAAGCGCCATGTCCTCTCTGTTTAATAACAGAATGGCCTGGAGAATTCTTGATAGCATTATTGCAGCCATCATGTTTTTTATATCATTAAAACTAATATATCAAAGTGGCATAATCTGATAGCCTGTAGATACCTTTTAAGGCATGGCTTTAAGGCCCGATATAAGTGTCTAGTATTGAGGCCTGTTATAAGGGGGCTATCATTATGTTATGAATGATGCAGAAACCCTATAAAATCAACTATTATGTAGGAGAAACACCGTTGAAACTCCCTCTTCTTTTTATCATTACAATTTGCAGTACCACTTTGCTAAGCGCGCCCATATTTGCTCATAGTTGCGAGCTAAATGGTAATACATCTGAAGATATAATGAAATATAATCAATGCGTTGCAAATCAAGGCTCAGATTCTAAATTAGATGAATTCAGAAGTAGCTACGAGCGTGAAATAGCAAGATTAACGAGCGAGAATATTAGACTAGAGCGCCGTATTGCAAAAATCAAAAATGCCCTAGCTACGATAATGTCTACATATTAATTTATATATGATTTATCCTTTTGAAATGCTGGATTTTGTTCAGCAACGTGCTATATAGCTGTTATGCTGACTTGTTTAGTGTGATTAAATCTAATATTTTACAAACAAATTTACGCACGAGACTTAACATTGTTAGGTAGCTTTGCGTGAACTAAAAAAAAAGAGGCAAATGATGAGTGCTCTTAGAGATGATGTTGATCCTGAGGGATTATTGGAATTTTCTGTTGTATTTTCTGACCGTTCGCTTAACTCCATGTCTGCTGTTTTCGGCGATGTTATGCGTGATATATCGCGTATCCTAAAACAAGCCTATAACGCAGGTTCTATGGCCGTTGTTCCAGGCGGCGGTACCTATGGGATGGAAGCCATTGCAAGACAATTTGCATCTAATAAATCAGCGTTAATCATCCGAAATGGATGGTTCTCTTACCGTTGGTCGCAAATTCTTGATGCTGGCGACATTGCCAAAACACAAACAATCATTAAAGCATCTCAATTATCAGACGATCCAACGTCGCCTTTTGCCCCTGCTTCGCTAGAAAAAATTGTAGCCCAAATCACAAAACAACAACCAGACATTGTTTTCTGTCCCCATGTTGAGACTTCAGCTGGAATAATAGTACCCGATAGCTTTATTAAGCAGGTATCAGACGCAGTACATGACGTGGGTGGTTTGTTCGTTTTGGATTGTGTAGCAAGCGGGACTTTGTTTGTAGATATGCAAGCAACTGGTGTTGATGTATTGCTAACCGCCCCACAAAAGGGTTGGAGCGCAAGCCCATGTGCCGCCGCTGTTATGATGTCCGCTCGTGGGCGTGAGATACTAAATACAACCAAAAGCTCCAGTTTTGCTAATGACTTAAAAAAATGGACTGAAATAATGGAGATTTATGAGTCTGGCAAGCATGCTTATCACGCAACCATGCCAACAGATTCGCTTCGCCTTTTCAGGGATGCCCTGGTTGAGACAGAATCCTTTGGATTAGAAGCTATCAAAAATGCACAAATCGAACTTGGGCGTAGATGCCGTGAAGTTGTTGAGCGTTATGGTTATCATTCTGTAGCAGCCGATGACTATAAAGCGCCTAGCGTGATTGTAAGCTATACGGACGATATTGATATCAAAACAGGCAAGAAGTTTATGCAAGCAGGAATGCAAGTTGCAGCGGGTGTTCCGCTGGAGTGCGGCGAGCCAGAAGGCTTTTCTACTTTCAGAATAGGTCTGTTTGGTTTGGATAAATTAACAGATATAGACAGAACTGTTGCAAATCTGGAGAAAACCCTGGAAGCTGTTAGAGGCCAGAATTCCTAATAACTGCTATATCTAAACAGATAATTCCTATTAGTCATTTCCCCTTGTGATTTGCAGAAATGACCAATAGGGGCATCCAAAAGGGTTAACTAAGGTTTTACTTACTAGTGAATTTTTGTTCTGGGAACCGACCTGCAAACGCTTCTTGTGCATCCAGTGGTAGAACGCCGGTAGCATCCCATTGTTTTTTATTAAAGTCTGTCGTTTCCAGCTCTGATCTGAATGTATCATTAAGTCTATTAATCATGTTAAACATTGATGATGCGAGCGTAATCTCAACAATTTCTGCATCCGAGAAATGCGCTCTCAAGCTATCCCAAAGTGGGCCATCGTGAAGCGCTTTATTTAACGTCACAGCTTCTGCCCATTCAATGGCTAGTTTTTCCTTAACCGTAAATTCATCACTCTCTTTATATTTATTATCTGCCATAAGCGCTATTTGTTGTTCTGAATAGCCAAGCCCTTGGGCATAAATACTCGTATGTGAAGTGCAATAATTACACTCATTCGTCATAGATGTTTTAACGCAGGCCAATCCCCTTAACCCAACATCAGAGCTAGCACCAAGCCCTTCTTGACGAGTTGCTGTAAGGAATCCTAAAAACCATCTAGCAATCTGCGGAGATGTATTAGTAAGTATTTTGAGCAAATTAGAAGATCGTCCTAAAAACATGTTAGAGGCTTCTAATATCTCAGCCTCGCCACCTGTCACTTCTTCTGGGTTAACGCCTTGAATACGCTGCATCATTCACTCCTTTATAGTATTTCATTTATTTTTTGTTTATTTAATTTTAGGTTATAGGGATTTAGCTTCAAAAGCAGCCGTTGAATTGTTTATGACTCCATTATTTATAATAGAGGGGCAACTTTTTCAGCAGCGAGAATCATGGAGCGTCTAGATAACTCAACATCAGCCCAGTCCATTCCTGCATACATTAAGGTGCCAAATTCTCCCACCTCTTCTTTAAAAGCCTGTAAATCATCTTGAACTTTATCAGGTGTACCCCAAATTATCATTTTTTTGCATACATCTTCAAAGGTTACATCCTCATCTGCCTGATTTGCATCGGATTTGAATAAACCGATTTTTCCCATTGCCGAAAATTTAGTAAAGAGCTGTTTATAATAAAATACATAGGGGCTATCTGGTCCTAATGCATATTCACGTGCTTTGGCTAAATCATCCGCAACAAACAATGCCTTGGCAACACGCCAATTAGCGGGGGAAGCCTGCCTATTAACTCTGGCACAGCCTTCAACATATTTTTGCCAGTGAGAGGCAACCCATATAGGCATGATAATATCTGCGCTTATGGGATCCCAGCCCCGCGCAGCTGCTTCGCTCACCCCGTTAGAAAAGGGAGCAACCGCAGTAACCACAATAGGAGGATGAGGCTGTTGGAGCGGCTTCGTCATAATCCCCTGCCCTATTTCGGTCATCATGGTGTTTTCTGTTGAAATTTGCCAATATTTTCCAGAAATATTATAAGGGGGATCACGTTGCCATATTTCCAACACCATATTGATGCCCTCAAGGAACATCTCTGATCTGTCTTGTTGCAATGTGCCAAATAATTCCGCATCAGAAATCAGCCCACCTGGAGAAATGCCAAAGTTAAAGCGTCCCCCTAGCATATGGTCTAGCATGGCTACTTGACCTGCGATATGCACCGGGTGAAGATTAGGAATATTAACGGTTCCTGTTCCAAGTCGTATCTGCTTTGTCTGATAAGCAAGCGAGGCCATAAACATACTGCAAGAAGTAATATTCTCTGCGCTATCTGATAAATGCTCACCGGCATATGCTTCAACAAATCCAAGCTCATCTGCAAGAATAATAGCCTGCCTGTCTTCATCTAAACATTGCTGCCAGTCCTTGCCAATCGGGTGGACTGGACGTGTAAAAAAACCTAGCTTCATTAATAATCTCCCCCCATAATTCTGCCCTAGGATTATCGGATAGCCAAGCCATAGTTTTAATTCTTACTTAAAAAGCATTATTTTATGATGAATATTTTAGGTAAAAATACGGATACAGGTTAGCCGTTGACACGCCTTGGCTCTATTGCGCACTATAAATTAGTTTTTCATCAAGGAATGATTATGCATTTATTAATAAAATTAGCGGTTCTGTCGGTTTTAACTCTTTTTTTCGTGGTGGGAATTATTTCAATCTCACAGTCGGAGACTATTGATGACCTCGTTGAGAGAGAAGCGCTATTCTATCTTAAATTCACAGACACACCCTTCAGTGGTGAATTAGAAGGAATTCAACAAGGCAGGATTTCTGAAGGAAAAAAACAAGGTTCTTGGTTGGCATTTTGGGTTACTGGTCAGCTCAAAAGCAAAGGGGATTATATAGATGGCAAAAAAACAGGTCCTTGGCTTTTATTCTATACGAATGGCCAGCTTATGAGTAAGGGAAACTACTCGGAGGATTTAGAAGATGGTGACTGGCTATACTATTTTCGAGATGGAACCATCAACCAACAAAGCTCTGGCATTTATAAAGATGGCAAAAAGCTGAATTCAAATTAAAAAAAGGGAAAGCGTGTGACACGAATAACTAAAATTCAAAAAGATACATTAGATCCGAAATTTACAGAATTTTATTCTGCCGTGGAGAATTTACTTGGAAGGGTACCAAATTTTTATAAAACATTCAGCAACTCGCCTTTTCTTGCTATGGCCTTTCTGCCAATCAACGCGCTTGCCCAGCGCGAATGGCAAGGAACAAACATAAGCGGAAAAATAAAAGAGCTTATCGTAATTAAAACAAGCCATACAAATGGATGCAAATATTGCTATGCGCATAACACCTCATTGGGCAGGGCAGCAGGGATAGGTGATGAGCATATAAAGGCAATTTCCTTAAACGAATACGCTAACTCTTCCCTTTTTAAAAAAGAAGAAGTGCTCGCGCTTAAATGGGCTGAGGCTGTAACACTCAATAAAGCAGCAAAAGACGATGCATTATTTAATGAATTAAAATCCTACTATACGGAAAATCAAATCGCTGAAATGACAATCTTGTGCGCTATGTTCAATATGATAAATAGAATAAATGATTCCCTTGATGTAGACCTAGAAGACACAACCGAAATAGATAAGATTCAAAGATCACTTGTTTTGGAGCCAAAGAAAATGACACATTATTTAACGTGGCTATCTAATTTTTGGCAAAGAGAATATCCAACTGGAACCTAAAATAGACGGCTCTGCTTTCTTGAAAGTTTATATTCTCAGAAATCAGAAAAAAATAGTAAATAATAAGAGAATATAATCATGCAGGTTAATGTTACAATCCAAACGTTTAAAACTGAAAATGAATTAGAACTCAGCGTTATGCGTTGGGACAAAATAAAAAACGAATTTATGCCCAAATTCAAAGAAATGGGTCTTGTTCGATACACAACGAGCCGAATATTAATCGACAGGAATAAATTTCAACTTAGTCATATTTTCGAATATAAAGACAATGAATCGGCCCAAAATTGTATCCCCATTTGGGGGGAGATAGAACGAAAATGGAGTGAAAAAATAGAAAACACAACAACGAGCTATCGCGGGCAAATGATAGATCGTTTTGATTTCGAAGAAAAATAACAAATGCCCATTTTTTCAAGATATACACTCGCATTTGTTATCGGCTTATTTAGTGCTTCTGCCCCAGTTTCAGCATCTAAAGCGGATATAAATGCAACAGGCGTAATCTGCGGATTAGAGGATGGCTATGACTATGGATATTCCTTCACTAATCAGGAGGTGTCACTTTATAACTTTATTGTTACTGACAATAAAATACTACCGAATATAAAGCCGCTTGGCACTTTTACCGACAAGTCGGATTATATTGAATGGAATGTCCATTTTTCTAATACAACTTTCTGGTTTCGGCTTAATTTAGCCACTCTAATCCTTACCACACAGAGCGAAGAAGCTAATTTAAATTTTAACCATCAATGCGAAATCTATGAATTAACGCAATGGAATAGAAAATTATCAGAACTAGAAAATTTATATCAAAGCGAATATGACAAATATCTTGAATTTAGTGATGAATATAACAACAGCTTAAAACAATATTAAACAGCGCACTTCAAATAGCTCCTATAAACATAAGCTAAGTACACGCCCCTAACATATAAAAAAGGCAGTCTGTAATTATTCTGTTTTATAGCAGTTCTATTTTTTCTTTATTGATATAACAAAACTCGCGAGATATTCGCGGTGTTTATCAGTGATTGCATCTGTGATTCCGAAATCAATAAAAACAGCACTCGCTACTATCTTTCCACTCATCGTGCTGGGGACTGACGCATTGGTAGTTCTGCCATCCTCTGTAGTACTTCTGAGAACTAAGTTATCATCGCTTCGTCTAATCAAAGGATAACCCGGGATTTCATCATCCATCAACATTCTTTTGTTGCTTACAAAAGCCTTCACCAGAACTCCCATCGCTAAATGACAATGCAACAGGTACATTTACGTCATTTGTAATGGATGCACAACTGGTTAATTCGGGAATAAGCAAAGAGATAAAGAATATTTTTTTTCTGTGTGACCAGCCAAAAATTGTCCAAGTGCGTTACGCATTGACTCTCCTATCTCTGTTTGGTCAGATTATACCAGTGCAAATCGGGAGATAAAACCTATGCATGCCATTATAAGAATTGCAATTATATCCACGCCTTTCTTAATTTAGGCAATGGATTTGAACAGTGCGTCTTTCTGAAAGTAGCTTTAACAATGATATATTTACACAAGGTTATTCCTTTATTAACAAGCCCCATGTTTGCGGTCATCCTCTTAGTTTTATGGGGTCTTTATTTTAATTCAAAGAGAGCTTGCTTTTTGGCTATTAGCATTCTGGTTGTTTGTTCACTCCCCGTGTTTTCAAACAAACTGATATCTAATTTAGAGAAAGATTACACTCTAGCACCGATATCTAGCGCTAAACAAGCTGACGCTGTTGTTGTGTTGAGCGGAATTGGTCGAACTATCCAGGGAACTAACGGTTTGATTTACGAATTGGGTGAGGCTGCTGACAGGATATTCGCTGGTATTGACCTGATTAAAGAAAAAAAGGCACCTGTTTTAATACTTACAGGTGGTAAATTACCGTGGTCAATCGGAAGAACTGAAGGAAAATACCTACGCGAGATATGCCTTAAACACGGAATTTCAAGTGAAACTGTGCGTATTACCAAAAATATCCAAAATACTGACCAAGAAGCCAAAGCTGTGGCAGAGTTGCTTAAAAAAGAAAACTCTCAAATTATTCTAGTTACATCCGCCTTTCACATGCCTAGGGCAAAAAGAGCATTTGAAGCGTCGGGGGTTTCAGTAGCACCATTTCCTGTGGATTTTCGGAGTCCAAGTGAAAAAATCACTATTATAGACTTTATACCGAGTGCGAAAGCTTTCCATGATAATAGTTTTTTTGTTAGAGAGTTAATCGGCAGATTATACTACACAATTAAGTACTAATCTATTTTAATTTTATCTTTATCTAGAGGGGTGAAAGACATTATGAGTTAGGAAAAATATGGCAAT
>JAACDT010000148.1 GCA_009936885.1 Alphaproteobacteria bacterium | reverse complement strand
TGCGCCAGACAGGCAAATCTCTTTTGGACGTAAAGCCACTTACCTTCTCAACGATATAGGCAAGTAGTGACCATTTATTTCTAAGATTCATGATATATGATAATCTGGAGGCAATAGGCGCATAATCTGGTAAATATCCTATTAGCTTGTCTTTAAAAGGCACACCCTTGGCGGCCGCACGCAGCGAGGTTACCTCTAATTTCATTTTAGCCATATCAACAGATGTTGGGCATTCCCGCTTGCAAGCCTTACAGGATACACAATATTTTAGGGTATCCTGCATATCATTACTAATAAGCGCATCTGGGCCAAGCTGGCCAGACAATGCGAGACGCAGGCTGTTTGCTCTGCCTCTGGTAGAATCTTTTTCTTCTTTAGTAACACGGTAAGAGGGACACATCACCCCGCCTTCTAACTTTCGGCAAGCCCCATTATTGTTACACATTTCAATTGCGCCTTGCAGCCCGCCAGATTTACCAGGCCATGCGGACCAATCAAAGTTCATCGGCAAGTCATTTGCTTCATATCCAGGTGCAAATCTAAATAATGATCTGTCATCCATTTTTGGCGCATCAATAATCTTTCCAGGGTTGAAAATACCAACAGGATCGAAAAGTTGTTTTACCTCCGCAAATAAGTCCACCATTTCAGAGCCAAACATAGTCTCGTTGAATTCAGAGCGCAGAATACCATCGCCATGCTCCCCTGAATGAGAGCCGCCATATTGTTTCACAAGCTCAAATGCTTCTTCTGCAATTGCACGCATTGCCTCAACATCATCTGTTTTTTTCATACTAAGAACAGGGCGGACATGCAAACACCCGACAGAAGCGTGCGCATACCATGTGCCAACCGTGTCGTATTTATGGAATATTTTTGTTAATTTATCAGTATATTCTGCCAGATGTTCCAGATCAACAGCGCAATCCTCCACAAACGAGACTGGCTTTGCTTCCTGCTTCATAGACATCATGATATTTAAACCGGACTTTCGCATTTCGGATACGCGTGCTTGCTGCTGTATATCGAGAGCACGCACAACGCCGCCTTGCCATTCATCTAGTTTATCCCACCCATATCCAAGCTTGGACATCATATTTTCGAGTTTTTCAAGACGCTTTAAATTCTCATTCCTGTCATCTTCTGCAAATTCCACTATCAGCAACGCTTTAGGCTCACCAACAACGACTTCTTTAATAATGGGCTGGAATATCGAAATTGAACGTGCCAGAGAGAACATCGTATCATCTACTAATTCCACGGCTACAGGATCTAATGTTATCAAATGCTGAGTTGCATCCATCGCCTTATAGAAGCTTGGAAAATGACAAATGCCCATAAGTTTTTGTGCTGGCAATGGCGATAATTTTAGTTTGATAGACGTGAAATAAGAGAGAGTGCCCTCAGAGCCAAGTAATAAATGGGCAAAATTTATTCCATCCCCTTGCTTTCCATCTGGTCGTGCCGACATTGCATCTGGAATTAGAGCATCCAAATTATAACCGCCTACTCTGCGAAGCACTTTAGGGAAACGCTCCTCTATTAAATTACTATTATTTCGGCCAAGCTCTAGGAGAGTTTCTCTCATATCGTCAGGCATAATGCTTTCATATTCAGGGCCAAACCTTACCTTTGTGCCATCTGGTAGAATTGCATCAATTGACAACACATTATCTCGCATAATGCCATAGCGAATGGAACGACCTCCACAGCTATTATTTGCTGTCATTCCGCCAATGGTCGCTCTGCTGGAAGTAGACACATCAACTGGAAACCATAATCCATAACCCTTAAGCTGCTTATTAAGGTCGTCCAAAACGATCCCAGGCTCTACAACACAGCTATTCTCTTCTAAATCAACCGAAATAAGGTTATTAAGATATTTTGTATTATCAACAACAATAGCGTGATTAACGGTCTGCCCGCACTGAGAGGTGCCGCCCCCACGTGGGAGAATCGCTGTTGCTGTTTTACGACAAAACGAAATAATATTTTCAATATCAGACTGCGTTTTGGGTAATATGACGGCATGAGGCATCATTTGGCAAATGGAGGCATCAGTTGCGTATCTGCCTCTATCAAATTCACTATCTAGGAATTCTCCTTCAATTATATTGCTTAAATCATTAAGCTGAATTGGAATACTACCATCTGCCATGTAAAAAACCCGTGTTTGAGATATACAAATCAAATTTGTAACATTAAAATACTCTTCATATTGATTTTTTCAATCCCGATTTATTTCATCTTATAAGATAGTAAAATTTTAGGAGCCCTTCGTGCCAGTAAACCAATTTCAATCAGGTCGTCACTTTCTTCAAATACCAGGTCCAACCAATGTGCCTGACAGGGTGCTAAGGGCAATGGACAAACCTACAATCGACCATCGAGGACCTGAATTTGCGGCATTAGCTGGCAGATGTCTCGATGGCATAAAAACAATTTTCAAAACACAGTCAGATGTTATTATATTCCCTGCCTCTGGAACAGGTGCGTGGGAGGCAGCACTCGTAAACACATTACAAAGCGGCGATCATGTTTTGATGGTAGAAACAGGGCATTTTGCAAGCCTATGGCACAAGATGGCCAATAAACTTGGGGTTGTAACAGAGTTTTTAGAAACTGACTGGCGCAGTGGCGCAGACCCGCAGGCACTTGCAACACGCCTTTTTGAAGATACCACTCATCAAATAAAAGCAGTATGTGTGGTACATAATGAGACCTCAACTGGATGCACCTCACCCATTGCTAAAATCCGCGCTGTTATGGATGATATTAATCATCCAGCATTACTGATGGTGGATACTATCTCCTCCCTTGCTTCTATCGATTACAGGCATGATGAATGGGGCGTTGATGTAACGGTTGCTGGCTCTCAAAAGGGTCTGTTATTACCGCCTGGCCTTTCCTTTAATGCGGTATCTCAAAAAGCCCTCGAAGTCGCGAGGAGTGGGGGTATGCCGCGCTCTTATTGGGACTGGGATGAGCAAATTCAGGCTAACAAGAATGGTGCATTCCCATACACCCCTGCAACAAATCTATTATATGGGCTGGAAGTCGCAATTGAGATGTTGCATGAAGAAGGCTTAGACACCGTTTTTGCGCGTCATGACCGTCACGCACAAACCACTCGAAATGCAGTGCAGGCATGGGGGCTTGAGATTCTGTGCCAAAACCCAGAAAATTATTCTAGCTCGCTCACCGCAGTAGTAGTACCAGATGGACATGATGCGGATGCGTTTAGAGAAATTGTGCTGAAAAATTTCAATATGTCACTTGGTAATGGGTTAGCAAAACTTGCTGGCAAGGTATTCCGAATAGGTCATCTTGGTGATTTTAATGATTTAATGTTGCTTGGCACCCTAAGTGGTGTAGAAATGGGACTATCTCTTGCAGGTATTCCACATCAAAGAGGCGGCGTCGAGACAGCGATGCAGACTTTAACAAAATCTTAAAAAAATAAAATTTCATATTTCAAAATGGGGAGATCAAAATAATGACTGATGGTTTATACTTAAATTACATAGCTGGAGACTGGGTAGAGGGTACTTCAGAAATTGCCAATATAAACCCTTCTGACATTAGTGAAGTGGTAGCCCATCACGCTCTTGCAGATGCAAATCAAGCAAATCAAGCAATCGATGCCGCACAATCCGCCCTTTCTGGCTGGAAGAATAGCAACCCACAAACTCGGTTTGATATTCTGGATAAAATCGGGCGCATTATTATTACAAGGCAAGAGGAACTTGGCAATATTCTAGCTCGTGAAGAAGGGAAAACACTTGCTGAAGCAAAAGGAGAGGCATTCCGCGCTGGCCAATTTTTTCAATTTTATGCAGCAGAAGCATTACGGCGAACTGGCGAGCAAAATCTATCAACACGTCCAAACATTGATATCGAAATCGTAAGAGAGCCGATTGGCGTTACAGTTCTTATTACGCCATGGAACTTTCCTATTGCTATTCCTGCTTGGAAAATTGCGCCTGCGCTGGCACATGGTAATACAGTCGTTCTTAAGCCATCCGAAATCACACCAACAAGTGCCTATTATCTAACCAAAATTATGGAAGAAGCAGGCTTGCCTGCTGGTGTCTTTAATTTATTAGTAGCGAAAGGTGAGGATGTTGGGGAGGCGCTGGTCTCTCACCCTGCTGTTGCTGGTATTTCATTCACTGGATCAGTGCCAACAGGGCGTAAAATAGCCCAAGGTGCAATTCAGCATATGAAGAAAATCCAGATGGAAATGGGCGGAAAAAACCCAATGGTCATCATGGAAGATGCTGATTTGGATATTGCCATTCCAGTGACAGTTAATGGCGCTTTCTACCAAACTGGACAGAGATGTACAGCCTCATCAAGGGTAATTGTCCATGAGAAAATCTATGACGCGTTTGTGGAACGTTTTGTAGCTGAGATGGAGAGCTTGTCTGTTGGACCTGCCCTTGATCCAGCAACACAAATTGGGCCTGTTGTCTCAGAAACGCAATTAAAATCAAACCTTTCTTATGTTGAAATCGCACGAAATGAGGGATGTGAAGTTGTAAGTGCTCAACATCTAGCAGAACGTAATACAGGATATTTCCAGCGGCCAGGTGTTTTTTTGAATGCAACAAACCAGATGCGCACCTCACGCGAGGAAATTTTTGGACCAGTAGCATCTATCATTAAAGTTGGCGATTTTGAAGAAGCTGTTGCTACTGCAAATGATACGGTGTTTGGGCTATCCTCTGCTATCTGCACAAGCTCTCTTTATTACGCAAGAGAATTTAAGCGCCAGTCAGAAGCGGGAATGGCCATGGTTAATTTACCAACTGCTGGTGTTGATTATCATGTACCCTTTGGCGGTCGCAAGAACTCATCTTATGGCTCACGTGAGCAAGGTCGCGCTGCTATTGATTTTTATACCACAACAAAAACAACCTACAGCTTTGCTGGATAGAAATTCAGCAGAAACTTATAGTAAAACGGATGGTTTTATAGTTGCCATCCCTTTTTTTATTCTCTGTTATGAGATAATACGCACCGTCCGTTTTATACGCTATTTTAGATTTACTATAATATGTCTTGTTGCATCACAAAAAGGGGCTTGTAGGGTTTTTAATATCGTCAACCTGTCAAATATGTTTGGGTCTTCGTCGAGCGTCTTTCGCGAGGTGCTGCCAAAAACCTGTCTCAATTCAGTTAAAATTAATGCGTTGGAATGTCTCTGAGCAAGATATGAAATATTATAACTTAAGTTTTATCTAATTTAATATTTTCGAGATTGTAATGATTTAATAGCATTATAGGTAGCGCGCCATCTATTTCGTTTTTCATTGTGAAATCCACAATAATCGATTCTCGGATGAAAGATATGCTTGATATTTGGTTTCGTGAGTATGTCTGTTAACGACGCTCCTGAAGCAATAGCACCAAGCCTTGCGGCTCCTAATGCACCGCCAAATTCACCTTCCATTGGCAGATGGATAGTCAAACCTGTGGTATCTGCCATTAATTGTAGCCATTGGTGATTTTTGGAACCGCCCCCAACCGCTAGTAAGGAGCTTGGCCCCTGCCCAATTTTAGCAAGCACATCCGCGCATTCTGCCATTGCGTATGAAACACCCTCAAGAACTGCATAAGCCATTTCAGCATGGGTGTGACTTCGTGCCAGCCCAATAAACCCTGCTCTTGCATTCGCATCATTAAGAGGTGTTCTCTCTCCTGAAAGATAGGGGTGAAACATTAAGGATGAGTGCTTATCTTGGATGGTTGATGCTGCTGTCGCAAGAGAGGCAATGGAGTGTCCAGTAATTTCAGATAGCCAGTTAAGCGAATCAGTTGCTGATAATACCACCCCCATTTGATGCCATACATCCGGGAGTGCATGGCAGAATGCATGAACGCCATTTTCAGCTGAAGGTAAAAATTTATCCGTAACACTGAACATCACGCCTGAAGTACCCAGAGACAAACAGGCATCTCCGGGGCAAACGACCCCCAACCCGCAAGCCGAAGCCGCATTATCACCTGCCCCGCTTACCACAACAGGGGGGGTAATGCCCCATTTTTCTGCCAGCTTTTTGCTAAGAGCACCTGATGGCTGCGATCCTTCGCGCAAACCTGGCATTTGAGATATATCAAGACCACAATATCCAAGTAACTGCTCGCTATATTTCCGCTTCTCAACATCTAGCCACAAGGTACCGCTCGCATCTGACATATCTGAGAGCTTCTCGCCTGTAAGCCAGAATCTGACATAATCTTTGGGAAGCAAAATTGTTTTGATTCTATCAAATAATTCTGCCTCATAGTGAGACATCCAGACCGCTTTTGGCGCTGTAAAACCAGCCATAACAGCATTACCGCCAATTTTCCGAAATTCAGGATATTCAGTATCCAGCATTCTTGCTTGAAGCTCGCAGCGGGCGTCATTCCACAAAATTGCAGGGCGTAATATCTTATCTGCTTTATCAAGTGCAACAAGACCATGCATCTGCCCCGATAGCCCAATTCCCAAAAGCTGGCTTAAATGATGGCCTGCCTCATCCTTTAGCGAAGACATTATGGTATCAGTTGCATTAATCCAGTCTTGCGGATTTTGCTCTGAATAGCCTTCTACTGGTCTGCTAATCGCAAGCTCAACAGAATGGCTTGCTACTATCTCTCCATCTTCGCTTTGCAGTAATCCTTTAACAGACGATGTGCCGATATCAAGACCAAGATACATGAACTGTCCTTTATAACGGTTAAATCCTCTCGGATCTATTATGACAGATACTCTTGCTGATTCCTATTAATTGCCTGAATTAAGCTTTTTTCTAAACTGTGTTATTCAAGTAATTCTGACGTAATTTAGTTCTAGTTTTGTTATAATTCTTCTGGTAGTTTCAAATCTTAAACCAAGATGGTGATACTCTTAGCTGAAATGACCTCTTCTTATTCTTCTCAAGCTGAACTCATTCTTCGCAGGCTGTTTGAGCATGCGATATTTACAGTAGACCCGATGGAAACCATCGCTGAGTATCTTCCTGAAAAACCCTCTAGCAGAGTTGTTATTATCGGTGCTGGAAAGGCAAGTGCCCGGATGGCCGAAGCGGTGGAGCGTGTTTGGGGCAAATGCGATGGCATAGTGATAACACGCTACGGTTATGGAAGACCCTGTAAGGGAATAGAAATAATAGAAGCGGGCCACCCTGTTCCAGATGAGACAGGCGTTAAAGCAACACAAAAAATAGTAGAATTAATGCATGGCCTTGGCGAGGATGATTTTGTTCTCTGCTTAATTTCTGGGGGAGCTTCTGCCTTGTTATGCGCGCCATCAGGCACGCTCACATTGGCTGAAAAGCAGCATATAAATCAAGGCCTTTTGACAAGCGGAGCACCTATCGACCAAATTACTATTGTTCGAAAACATCTAAGCGCTATAAAGGGCGGTCAATTAGCGGCAGCTGCTTATCCTGCAAAACTGCTAAGCTTGATTTTATCAGATGTACCAGGAGATGATATCCAGTTTATTGGCTCTGGGCCTACAATTGGCGATACCTCAAAATGCCAGCAAGCACTTCAAATAATAACTGATTATAATATTTCTGTTCCTGCCACTGTAATTAAGCAGCTAAACACTCAATCAGGGGTATTAGCGCCTCAAGATATCCAACTTAGCAAAACACAGAATGTGATTTTTGCTTCTCCTTCTCAATCCCTGCAGGCCGCAGCAAAAATGGCAACCAGCGATTATGGCTTTGACGTCATAAATCTTGGCGATGCGTTGCAAGGAGAAGCAAGAGATGTTGCCTATCATCACGCACAACAGGCAATTCATATCCAAAAACAATTATCAGATACGGACAATCCTGTCTTATTGCTTTCCGGGGGGGAGTTGACCGTTACTAAAAACGGAAATGGCGTTGGCGGCCCAAATGCTGAGTTTTGTCTTGCTCTTGCTATTTCCTTAAATAAGCAGGCAGGTATTTTTGGTTTGGCAGGGGATACGGACGGTGTTGATGGGGCAGCCGAAATTGCAGGTGCTTTTATCACTCCCAATACTTTAGATGATGCCAAAAAAGCAGGTATATCTCCTCAAGAATCTTTAACTCAAAATGACGCCCATAGTTTTTTTGAAATAATAGCTAATCAAATTATAACAGGGCCTACATTAACCAACGTAAATGATTTCAGAACAATATTGATTTATCCCAGCTAATGCTAGAAAACCTTCTTTAAAGCGCCTATTAATTACTTAACTCCCACAATTGAAGCTGGGGAGAGCAAGCTATATAAATATAACTGGGGTGTGACAGGCACATGGCTGAATATTGCAGATTATGTCTCCAAAGACGGCATTAAAGCATATTCGCCATTGGCATCACCCGCCGTAAGAAAAGGAAAATGTATTGTCAGCCATTATAAGGTTAAGACCAATGAGCATAAATTAAATATTTGCGAAATTTCTGGCGATACTGGCTCCTACAAAGTTAAGTGCTACCCCAAATAATTTTTTCGCAAATAACACAGACATACTCAAATATTATACGAGCTATCCATTATTCGAGGGGACATACATAATGTGCTGATTTTCACATCTGCTAGATACAGTCCTATCTAGCAAGCAACAGGATTGATAAAAATAGCTTGTTAATTTAATGCAAATATTTGGTTAATAGATTTGGCTAATTAAGCTATGATTAGGAAGTGTTTAAAAATATGCTATTGGGTGTTCCTATTATGGGTATAATTAGTGCCGAAAAAACAGACCATACCAACATGGCAAATCGTGCAGATATGTTCTCCCTTTTTGGCAGAATGATGGATGATGCCTTATTACAAATCGACCATCAATCCGTTATAATAAACGCAAATCATGGGGCGGTTCGATTGCTTGGCGAGCATTTAATGGGTGCATCTTTAACCCAGCGGCTAATTTATTCTGAGTTAATGGAAGATCTTGAGAGATGCGTTGCTTCCAACGAAATAACCGAATTCGCTGCAATACCATCCAATAACGAATATCATCATATCCAAGGCAAAATCATGCCTTTCGGAAATGAAAGCCTTTTAGTGTTGCTAATGGATATGACGCTGCCACATAATCTTGAAAAAATGCGCAGAGATTTTGTTGCTAATGTAAGTCATGAATTACGCTCTCCGCTTACCAGCCTAATAGGTTTTGTTGAAACACTCCAAAATTCGCCTGATATCGAACAAAACATGCTGGAGAGATTCCTTAAAATTATGGAAGAAGAATCAAGGCGTATGTCTCGGCTAATTGATGATTTAATGTCCTTATCCAGAGTAGAAGTTGATGAGCATATCGCGCCTACCGGAAAAGTATTCATCAGAACATTACTAACCTCTGTTATTGCATCCCTAAATAACCGAGCAATAAAAACAGGACATGTTATTAACCTTGATGATAAACGCGTTCATATGTCAGAAGAACCAATTGTCAGAGGCGAGGTTGATGAAATAACAGAAGTCTTTCATAACTTAATAGATAACGCGTTGAAATATAGCTACTCAAAATCAATCATCACTGTTGAAATGTCTGATACGACCTCTGGACAGATAATAATCGACATAATAAATCGGGGCGATGGTATTGAAGAGAGACATATTCCGCGACTAACAGAACGCTTTTACCGCGTTGATAAGGGGCGGTCGCGCCAAATGGGCGGAACTGGCCTTGGATTAGCTATTGTAAAACATATTGTTAATAAGCATAGAGGCCAGCTTATAATCACAAGCCAGCTCAAAGAGGTAACAAAGTTTCGTGTTATGATACCGTACTTTCATACTTTGCTTTCTGGATTAAGAGGCGGCGATGACCCTGCATAATCATCTCTGTCACATTAGTGTCATATCTATGAACAATACATGGCTATAAAACTATAACTAGAATGATGCTTGGTTGGGGCTTCGAGTTTGATATGACTTCTATAAATGTTCTTATAGCTGACGATGAGCCAAATCAGTTGGAACTTGTTAAATTTAATCTTGAGCAAGCAAATTTTAACGTAACCACCGCTGAAGATGGCGAGCAGACGGTAACGATTGCAGAGGAAACGCTTCCAGATATCATCATACTGGATTGGATGATGCCTTATATGTCCGGGATTGAGGTTTGCCGTGTTTTACGCTCAAGAAGCTCAACACGCGAAATCCCAATTATTATGCTAAGCGCAAGAGGTGAGGATGGCGACCGCACCTTGGGGTTAGATATCGGCGCTGATGATTACATAACTAAACCATTTTCACCAAAAGAACTTATAGCCAGAATAAGAGCAGTTCTGCGCCGTGCGAAACCTTCTCTAGTAAATGATGTATTAGAATGTGGAAGTTTGCGCTTATTTCCCAGCAAGAAATTAGTTGAACATCACGGAAGACCGGTAAAGTTAGGGCCTAAGGAATTTAAAATCTTGTCTATTTTAATGGAGCGTCCAGGGCAAGTATTTAGCAGAGCGCAATTACTAGATAAGGTGTGGGGACACGGAATATATATAGAAGACAGAACAGTTGATGTACATATCGGAAGACTTAGAAAAGCATTGCAAAAAAAAGCTAATGGAAACACGCCACCCGATTTAATCAGAACTGTTAGAAGTAGCGGGTATGCGCTGTCCTTAAACGAAAATAACGCAGCTCTCTAATTTTTTTACCTCAATCTATGCTGCCCCTATAAATTTTTTCCCTATAAATTTCAATTGTCACTAAACTGTCATATAGCGTCGTTAAACCACTTTCATCGTTAAATCATTTAAGAGGAATAAATCATGCGTATTTTTTTCACTATAGCTGCAATCACGGTGTCTGCCTCACTTATTAGTGCGGCAAATGCTCGTGAGCAGCTCAGTCTTGCTGGCTCATCAACAGTGTTACCTTTTGCGACTATTATTGCAGAAGAAATGGGGAAAAACCCAAAATTTAAAACACCAGTGGTTGAATCAGGCGGCTCGTCTGTTGGCAAGAAAGGCGTTTGTGAGGGAATCGGAACACAATTTATTGATATCGGCAATGCATCGTCCAGAATGAAAGTATCTGAGCTTGAGTTTTGTTCGGCAAACGGCGTTGATGTAACTGAAATCAAAGTCGGTTATGATGGAATTGCGGTTGCAAATTCACTTCAAGGCCAAACACTAACAATTTCCAAAGCTGACCTAGGCAAAGCCCTTACAGCTGAAATTCCGCAAGAAGATGGTACTTGGATTCCAAACCCATACAAAAAGTGGAGCGACATTAACGCAGCTTATCCTGATATCGAAATCCGCGTATATGGACCGCCAACAACATCTGGAACACGTGCATCATTCGCAGAAATGGTCAACCAGAAAGCCTATTGTGGAAAAGACGAATTAGCTAAAAAAGCTTCTGCTGCAAGAGATGATAAGTCAGGCAAAAAGTGCCGTGCAATGCGTACTGACGGTGCCTATATCGAAGCTGGTGAGCAAGATAACCTAATTGTTCAAAAGCTACAAGAAGATCCAATGTCATATGGCATTTTTGGCTTCTCATATCTTGACCAGAACAGAGACACATTACAGAGCGCAATTGTTGACGGAACAACAGCTACATTTGAGTTGATTGCCAGTGGTGACTATGCTATCTCACGAGCATTATGGTTTTATGTAAAACATGCTCACGTTGGCGTAGTTCCTGGAATGGATGAATATTTGATGACTTGGGTTAAAAATTGGGGCGATGATGGTATCCTAACAGATGCTGGAATGGTGCCAATGCCTGAGGCAGAGCGTACTTCATACGAAAAGGCAATGTCAGAACTTCCTGTTCTAACTGCTGATATGCTAAAATAAGCATCAATGATTAACCAGGGCGCCAAACATAGTGTTTGGCGCCCTTTGTTATTACAAATGGGGCCAAATAAATGCTGACAATCATTTCAGTAAGCGTTATATTTCTTGGCCTCTTATTTTATGTTGTAGGTACAACTAAAATTACCCGTATCTGTGATGCGGCTGGAATAAGACCTCATTCTCTTTTTATGTATCATGGCAGTTTCCCAGCTATCTTAGCCGTTGCGCCTCCTCTTATTCTATTAAGCCTTTGGGTTGTTGCTGACGATATCGTTTTTAACATGATGCTTGAAGCGCGGTTCCCCGAAGGGTTAGAAGTCGAAGGGCGTCAGACTATCCTTATTCTGCTTGCACAAATTCGTAATATAGC
>JAACDT010000147.1 GCA_009936885.1 Alphaproteobacteria bacterium | reverse complement strand
GTATCGCCTGCTCGCTATTAGCATTGGTTAAATTTTGAATGGCTGCATCACGCGCATCTGCCATTTGCGGGACTTGTTCTGAAACGGGCGGCACTGATACCACCTGGTCAGGCGTATCTCTTAAAACGACAAACCAGCTTGTGTATCCAATGATAGCAATAATCACTGCTACCATCGCAAAAAAACTCTTCGAAAACTTAGGAACAAGTGCTTGAACCGGCACTTCGTAAATTGGAGCAACATATTTATCATCTACAAATGAGAGATAGGCCGCGATAAGAGCACTGCTATCAATATCAGTGGCTTTGCAATAGCTTCGAATATATCCAGGGACATATGCGATACCTGGTAAATTTTCAAAATCAGAATTTTCAAGACATTTGAGGTAATTTTTTGGGATACGCAAAGTATCAGACAAATCCTGAAGCGACATCTCTTTACTTCTTCTTGCTGATGCTAGAACGGCACCAATTTCGCTTGCATCGAGCAAGCGCGCGTCCGTAAAAATCTGTCCTGGATTTATCGCCATATGACCTATTAGTCTCTTATAATGTATTAACTAGAAATATATATTTAAGTTATAACGACTTTTTAACATGAATTTAACCAATAACGACAAAAAAATAAAAAAATAGCTAAATTACGGCTATTTTCGGTATTTTTTTGAAATTTCACCCAATTTTGTCTAATTCAAAAGCGTCATGAAGGCTTCTAACTGCTAATTCGGTGTAATCTGCTTGAATCAAAACAGATATTTTTATTTCCGAAGTTGATATGACCTGCATATTGATCTGCTTCTCAGAAAGCACCTCAAACATCCGTTTTGCAATGCCGGACTGAGTTCTCATGGCAGTCCCTATGACTGAAATTTTGGCGATATTATTATCATGAACCAATCTTTCAAATGCCAATTCATCTTTTAGATTTGTAAGGTCGCTCACCGCTTTTTCAATATCAATTCTCGCAAGAGAGAATGTGATATCGGTTTTTTTCAAATCGGCTGAGGCACTCTGAACAATCATATCAACATTGATATGCAAATCTGCAAGCACACCAAATATTTTAGCCGCAATACCGGGTTTATCAGGCAAACCAACGACAGTTATTTTAGCCTCTTCTGCTGAATAGGCAATACCACTAACTTTCTGCTTTTCCATTTGCTTTTCCTCATTTTGAACTAATGTTCCAGGGGAGTCTGTAAAACTAGAGCGAACTTGCAAATTAACATGGTGCCTCATTGCCATTGCAACCGAGCGCGTTTGCAAAACCTTCGCACCAGCCGATGCCATCTCAAGCATTTCCTCGAACGTAATACTATCTAACTTTCTTGCCTTTGGCATTATCCGCGGGTCAGTTGTGTAAACGCCGTCCACATCTGTATAAATATCACATCTATCTGCTTGAATTGCCGCCGCAAGAGCAACCGCAGATGTATCCGAGCCGCCCCGCCCCAAAGTTGATATCCGACCGTCCGGCGCAATACCTTGAAAGCCCGCCACTACGGCCACTTGTCCTTGCTCTAGTCTTTTGATAATTTCATCTGCTTGGATTTCTTCTATTCGAGCAGCACCATGCACTTCATCGGTGCGGAGCGGAATTTGCCAGCCAAGCCAAGAACGCGCATCAACTCCGATATTTTGCAAAGCGATGGATAACAGCCCAACTGTCACTTGCTCTCCGGTTGAAACGATTGCATCATATTCTCTTGCATCATGCATTGGACCTACCTGTTTTGCCCATTCAACGAGTTGATTTGTAGTGCCAGCCATAGCAGACACCACGACAGCCACTTCATCTCCTGCCTCCACACATGACTTGACCTTTTGCGCAACATTTCTGATACGATCAAGATCACCAACAGATGTACCGCCAAATTTTTGTACTATACGTGCCATTTTTTTCTATAACTTTAAACTTCGCTTCAGATACTGTAATCGGTTATTAATGAACTCCCTTCCAACACACAAGTCAGAAATTGAATCTTGGGAAACAACATGACGTCTAACTCTACCATCGATTTAGAGGATATAAAGAGATTTGAAGAACTCTCACAAGATTGGTGGGACCCTAAAGGGCCTCTAAAATCTCTTCACCAATTTACCCCTATCCGAATTGAATATATAAAATCAGCGATTAAGCGTCATCAAAAAGGAAACTGGGAGAGCTCAAAACCACTTGCCAATATTCGAATATTAGATATTGGGTGTGGCGGCGGGTTACTTGCTGAACCAATGGCACGGCTAGGCGGAATAGTATCTGCTATTGATGGCTCATCCTCTGCAATTGAAACTGCTAGACTGCATGCTAAAAAATCGATGCTTGATATCACCTACACTGCTACTACAGCAGAAGAACTTGCCCTTACTGATAATCAGTTTGATGTAGTTTATGCATCAGAGGTTATAGAACATGTATCAGATCGTGCATTATTTTTACATTCCATTCGGCGCCTTATAGCACCAGAAGGCGTCGTGATTTTCACCACTATAAACAGAACGTTAGCTTCGCTCACATTTGCTAAATTTGCAGCCGAATATGTGCTAAAAATTGTTCCAAAGGGCGCTCATGATTTTGATAAATTTGTAAAGCCATCTGAGCTGCAAAATGAAGCCCAAAAGGCTGGTATTATTATAGATGAGGTTACAGGATTTAAACCACTGCCAGATGGCAGATTTAAATTTTCATCTATTACCGCGGTTAATTATGGTGCTTCTGGATCTTTGATTTGAGTAACAAGATTCTGAATTGAAAATTAATTATCCTTCGGTAATAAAGGTATTTCAGCAAACTCAACACCTTCATCTGCTAACTGCTCTCCTTCTTCAGGGGTGCAGGTGCCGTAAATTATATCCTGTTCTTTCTCGCCATAATGAATTTTAAGCGCCTCCTCTGCAAATTTATCCCCTACATTGCGTCCGTAAGTTTCTACATAACGGCGAACATGTCGCAACATTATTTTAATTTGCTCGGGTGTTATTTGCTGTTTTGATTGCCCCTTCATCTGGTTATCTACGGGCACGGATAGGTTTGAATTCTGCTCCATGGACGAGCCAGCCTCCACTGGCGAGACTTCCGATTTCAACACACCATTAGGAACAGCTGGTTGGTTTCTGTGCTTACCTGCGCCTAGGTTTGGCGTCATGAGAGCTCGCTTAACCTTGCTGTTGCCGCATTCAGGACAAGCAATCAAGTCACGCTCACATTGTTGCTCAAAGCTTGCTGAGTTACTAAACCAGCCTTCGAACGAGTGATGAAATTCACAAATTAAACTATACTTAATCATCTGGATTTAATCATTTGAATTTCGCTATTTATCTAAACGCTCTCATTTTAATAATACTCAAAATAAATTTGGCCTTTAAATTTGACCGTGACAATGCTTGAATTTCTTGCCAGACCCGCAAGGACACGGAGCGTTTCTTGGAACTTTGTCGCTTTTAACCTGCGTTTCACCTAATGAACTTGCTTGCTTAGCATCTTTTTTTGCTGGAGCCTCGTCTGTACTGCCCGCATTTTGCTGGGGCCTTAAATTAATATGCGCAAGAGCCATTGTTACTGTCTGCCGCATTTTATCAAGCATTCCTTCAAACATCTGGAAGGCTTCCCTCTTATATTCGTTAAGGGGGTCTTTTTGCGCATAGGCTCTCAGATTTATACCCTGACGCAAGTGATCTAAACTAAGCAAATGCTCTTTCCACTGCTGGTCAAGAATCTGTAATATAACAGATTTTTCAATATTACGCATTGCATCTGGGCCAAAGATTATTGCTTTGCTAGCCATATGGCGATCGCAAGCCGATCTCAGCCTGTCTGTTATTTCGCCATCCGTTACACCATCTTCTGTTACCCAATCAGCGCCTGGAACTTCAATGCCAAGGTGAGACATTGAGAGTGATGTTAATAAGTCGGCATCCCACATATCAGGAAAACTACCTGCTGGGATGGACTCGCTGACTATCCAATCAATTGTCTCTTCACGCATCCCTAATATCGTATCATGCACATTTCCTGTTTGCATGATGTCTTTGCGCTGGCTGAACACGACCTGACGTTGATCATTCATAACATCGTCATATTTCAGCAACTGTTTTCTAATTTCGAAATTATGAGATTCTACCTTAGACTGTGCTTTCTCAACTGCTTTATTAATCCAGTTATGGGCAATAGATTCGCCTTCTTCTAGGCCAAGTTTTTGCAACATTCCATCTAGCTTTTCAGAACCGAAAATTCGCATCAAATCATCTTCAAGAGATAGAAAAAACTTAGATGATCCTGGATCGCCTTGTCTGCCTGTTCTGCCTCTAAGCTGATTATCAATGCGTCTTGATTCATGTCGCTCTGTTCCCAGCACAAACAAACCGCCTGCATCTAGTGCCCTTTGCTTTCCCTCTTCTATTTCAGATGCAATCTTTTCTGCTGACTTGGAATCAAGTGTAATGTCATTTTCTCTCAACTTCATTTCAAAATTACCGCCAAGCTGAATATCTGTTCCACGACCCGCCATATTTGTAGCTATGGTCACAGCGCCTGGAATACCAGCATCCGCAATAATTTTTGCCTCTTCTTGATGAAATCTTGCATTTAGCACATTATGAGGAATTTTTTCGCTTTTAAGTGCTTCTGATAAAGCCTCTGATTTCTCGATGCTGACTGTTCCTACCAAGATAGGTTGACCTTTTTCACGGCATTCCCGAATAAGCTCAATTATAGCCGTATCGCGTTCTCTACCAGTTCGATAAATAGCATCATCGTCATCTTTTCTCAAAACAGGTTTATTGGTTGGTATAGAAACAACTTCAAGCGCATATATTTCAGAAAATTCGCCTGCTTCTGTTAAGGCTGTTCCTGTCATGCCTGATAATTTATCATATAACCTAAAATAATTTTGATAGGTAACAGAAGCCAGCGTCTGATTTTCAGGCTTAATAGGGAGTTTTTCCTTTGCCTCAAGCGCTTGGTGCAATCCATCTGAAAAGCGCCTTCCTTGCATTGCTCTGCCAGTGAATTCATCGATAATCAAAAGCTCATCATTTTTAACCATGTAATGCTTGTCTTTTGTAAACATTTTATGAGCTCTTAGAGCCTGCGAGATATGGTGTAATAAATTGACATTCGCTGAATCATATAAGGTGCCTGATTGCATCAGACCTGCCTGCATCAACAAGGTTTCTGCATGTTCAACGCCGGTTTCTGTCAGCATTGCTGAACGCGCTTTCTCATCACTCTCATAATCATCTGTCTTAAAGTCCGAAATCAACTCGTTAACCTTTTGATATAGCTCAATGGAGGTTTCTGACGGGCCTGAAATTATGAGCGGTGTTCTAGCCTCGTCAATCAAAATTGAATCAACTTCATCTACGATAGCAAAATGATGATCACGCTGAACCATTTCTGCCAATGCAAATTTAAGATTATCTCTTAAATAATCAAATCCATATTCGTTATTTGTTCCATAGGTAATGTCGCATTGGTAAGCAGCTTTGCGGTCTTCATCACTCATCTGGCTTACGATACATCCAACCGTTAACCCAAGATAGGTATAAATCTCTCCCATCCAGCGAGAATCCCGAGATGCTAGATAATCATTAACGGTAACGACATGAACCCCTTTTCCAGATAGCGCGTTCAGATACGCCGCTAATGTGGCACCAAGCGTTTTACCCTCGCCTGTTCTCATCTCGGCGATACGTCCTTGATGCAAGGTAATGCCCCCCATCAACTGAACATCAAAATGTCGCTGACCAAGCGTTCTCTTTGCTGCCTCACGCACCAATGCAAATGCTTCAGGCAAAAGCGCCTCTAAATCCTCGCCAGACTTGGCACGTTCTTGCAATACGTTTGATAATGCGACTATCCCGTCTCTATCAAGCGCTTCTATTTCTGGTTCAAGTGAATTTATCTGTTCAACAAGAGGCTGAAACTTTTTAATCACTCTCTCGTTTGAATCGCCAAATATGGATTTTACGATTGAAGTAAACATTATTGGATTTTCCGTTCCTACCCTGCGTGATAGCCCATTATTGCTGGCAGATTATCGTTTTTTGGGATATTAGTATTTGGTCTTAATTAACCAGAAATGGGGGTGCAGGCAAGGAATTTCAAGATGTATCAAAATCTTGTTCAACCAATATAATGGCCGATTTGTGGGCGATGTGTTTCAGCTATATGCTGATAGCATATTTTATAGAAATTTCTTGCTGGTAAGATGTTTATTATGCTAGCGATTTGTTACTTCTTAAGCATCTTACATTAACGCACCAATAGCGAGGTATCACTATGGCACAAATGCAAATCAATCTGAATCACAGGTCTATCTTTATGATTGTATCACTGCTTTTCATAGGGGTATATGGCGTGAATTTAACAAAACCCGCTTTGGCACAAAAATATCAGCAAATTGTTGTTGCAACGGTAGATGGCGCTGAAATTCAGCTAGATGAAATTTTGGATCTTATCGAACAGCTTCCACCAGAATATCAAAATGAACCATTAACAAATTATTATGATCAAATGGTAGACAGAGTTATCAATGGAAGATTAGCAGCAAAGGCAGCTGAAAAAAGTGCGTTATCTGATGATCCTGAGGTAATAGAGGATATGCGAGTGGCGGCTCAAAAAGTGCTTGCTGACTATTGGCTTCGTGCTGAAATTGCAAAGTCTCTTACCAAAGAAGCCATCGACAAAGCGTATGATGCATATGTTTCAGATACTGCATCACGAAAAGAGGTAAAAGCATCTCATATCCTAGTAGCAGATGAGCAAACAGCCGTTAGCGCAATTCAGAAACTAGAAGAGGGTGCTGATTTTGCTGAGCTTGCTCGTGAAATCTCAACAGGTCCTTCTGGTCCAAATGGGGGAGATCTTGGGTATTTTGGACGCGGAGCAATGGTGCCTGTGTTCGAGCAGGCAGCTTTTGCGCTTGATGTTGGCTCCTTTACTTCTGCTCCTGTTCAATCACAATTTGGCTGGCATGTCATAAAACTGCTCGACAAACGTATTGCTGAGGCTCC
>JAACDT010000146.1 GCA_009936885.1 Alphaproteobacteria bacterium | reverse complement strand
TATGATAGCTTTAAAGCCATTTGCCAAGTTGATTTATAGATAGTTTTTTTATCCTTTTATTAAAACGTCCACATATTCCAAAAACAAGAACCGTCATTAATAATCTCATAAAAAATACAAATAAGCCCCAAAAGGTGATAATTTCAGGCAGAAAAAAACTAATTTTTACCACAAGGTAGGATAATGACTATTAAAACAGAAGTCATCGCCTATAAGGTCTATTATGGATAATACCTCTAGGTTAATAACCACAACTGATGAATTAGAGCGTGCACTCAATATCCTTTGCGAATTTAATGTGATCGCAATAGATACCGAATTTATTCGAGAATCTACCTATTATCCACAATTATGTCTTATTCAATTAGCGGCTGGTGACCATTACTTTGCGGTGGACCCGCAATCCGACATGATAGAACTCACCGCTTTATTCGAGATGATGACTAACAAAGATATCCTCAAGGTGTTTCATGCTGGACGTCAGGATATAGAAATATTTGTTCATTTAACAGGTAATATTCCAGACCCCATTTTCGATACCCAAATTGCTGCAATGGTAGTTGGGCTTGGGGACCAAGCAGGGTATGACAAATTGGTTCAACATTATCTAAATATTGAACTCGATAAATCATCCAGATTTACAGATTGGTCTGCACGTCCCTTGAGCGAGAGACAGTTAGAATATGCTCTAGATGATGTAATTCATCTCGCAAAGATTTACCCAATTATACATGATGAATTGTATCGCAGTAATAGGCTTGAGTGGCTTGATGATGACATTTCTGCTCTAACGCAAATGTCTGTATATAAACCAAACCCAGATGATGCATGGAAAAGACTAAAGGTTAGAAGCCATAAACCTGATTTTCTCAATAGGTTAAAATTTCTAGCATCATGGCGTGAGCAACGAGCGATTGAGAAAAACATGCCTAAGAACAGAATAATTCGGGATGAAACTCTTATTGATATAGCAGGAACAAATCCAAAAAACGTAGCAAAGTTCCAATTCATCAGGGGATTTCCAGGGGGAAGCACTGGTAAATTGGTGCCTGAAATACTTAAAACGCTAGCAGAAGCTGAAAAATCACCTCGTGAAAGCTGGCCCAAAATCAGGAATGATTACCGACGAGATAAAGCGCCCGCAGCAACACTTGAATTACTCCGAGTACTGTTAAAGCATATCACAGAAGCCGAAAATATTGCCCCTAAGCTATTAGCATCTGCAGAAGAGCTAGAGGCGCTGGCACGTGATGATAATGCCGATATCAAACTGTTAAAAGGATGGCGCCGAGAATTATTTGGAAATATCGCGCTTCAATTAAAATCTGGCGAGATTGCGCTCACACTCAGAAATAATAAACTTGAGCTAATTTATCCAGAAAAAGATTAATGCGTAGAATTAAACACGCCGCCATCTAATAAAATATTCTGGCCAACCAGATAACCTGAATGGGCCGAGCAAATCCACGCACATGCAAATCCAAACTCTGCTATTTCACCAAGCCTTCTTGATGGATTTTCCCGCTCCAAAGTAGCCCGCAGCTTTTGGGGAGCGATGCCTTCTTCTTTTGCCCGGCTTTCTATAAGGTTTTCAATACGCGCTGTATTAAACTGACCGGGAAGTAAGTTGTTAATAGTAACGTTATATTGAGCATATTCACGTGCTATTCCAGCAACAAATCCTGTTAATCCAGAACGTGCCCCATTGGATAAGCCAAGCTCTGGAATGGGGGATTTAACAGAGCCTGAGGTGATATTTACGATGCGCCCGAATTTATTCATAACCATTGAATCAATAACCGCTTTTATCATCTCAATGGAGGTCAGCATATTCTGGTCAATTGCCCTTATCCAATCATCTCTTTTCCAATCTTTAAAATGGCCCTTTGGAGGCCCGCCTGCATTATTTACGAGAATATCAGCGCTGCCAGCCTTTTCCAAAACAGCATTTCTGCCTTCCTCGGTTGTTATGTCAGCTGCAATGCATTCAATTTGTGCCCCTGTTTTACGTCGCAAGCTATCTCCTGCAATCCGCAATTTTTCTTCATCTCTTGCATTTAAAACAAGCCTAGCGCCGCATTTGGCAAGCGCTTCAGCACAGCCATAGCCAAGACCACGAGAGCTTGCGCAAATCAGCGCTTTACGGCCAGAAATTCCAAAGTCCAACATTATAAATTATCTCCTGACATCTCACTTAATACTTGTTTTACAAGTCCGATAGAAACTGCTTTTTTGTTAGTTAGAGAACGCGTATCTATCTCATACACTAATTTTTGAACATAAGAATATTCTCGTTGAACTCGAGGCACCATAAAATTCAATATTGTTTGGGATATAACACATTGCCTTTGTGTGAAATGATGTTCAAGAAGCGGCCTCAACGAGGCCTCGCTAAGAGACAATATCTCTTGCGCATTCACACTTCGAAATCTAGAGCGCAAATCATCCAATTGCCATGCCATGTTAGATATAGGTTCGTCAGAGAGGAAAAGTATCGTGCCAGAATTTTCTGTTACAGTCTGATATAAAAAAAACAAAGCCTCTTCAGACCAGTTTTTTGATTGGGTGATATCATCTAATATAAAATGAGAGCCTGTTAGGCTGCGAGGATCCCAACTATCAAGACGTGTTAGTATCTGGGCTTGTGTTCGCTGACGATGAAATTCACCAAGGCGCGATTTTCCGCAAGCAACAGGCCCAAAAATATTCAAGAACCTACTTGGCGGCGGCCAATCTGGCCAGTTTTTCAGCCATTTTATGGCGAGTTCATTTTCTGGACCTGTAATCAAACCTGAAGAAACATCTGATGCATCACCAAAAACGAGCGGGAGCTGTTCAGTCATGGCGAAGCAAATCCATCTTTAGCGGGTATAAATCAGGCACTAACCACGTTCTATTTCTCAGAGATATAAATTTCATCATTCTCTTCCGTCAGAATGTATCCTACTGAATTAAGATTTGCCGTGAATTGGGGAATACTACCTGCAATAGTAACCTGAATAAGACCCTTTCTATCTGACAGCGAAATTGGGGCTACCTTGCGTACTATGGGCATAGAGGACAAAGTTTCCTGCAATGAGCGCCATTTTGAGAGTGTTTCAACAGTTACATATGCCCTAAATGCAAAATCTGATTGCGGTAGGATTATATTTTGCTGTTTCCAGAATTTCTCAAGCTCTGAGATCAGATCATATTGAAACTCTTTAAATAACAAAGCGATATTCTTGGTGCCATTTAATTCATGATTTTGTTCAATCAGAGTTGCGATAGGGTTTCCATTTTCACCAAATAAACGAGCGCTTAATCTTAATACAGGAATAGTAGTATAATGATCAATTTCAGCAGTTACGGTTAATAACTGACTGGCACCAACAGCATTGATTGATAGTTTTAATATCTCTGGCTCTTCTGCAAAAATCGCATCTTCTCGCAGTTGCCGCTGTGTTTTTATATTCGGCTTTATGGAAACAAAAGACAATAAACCATCATAAGTCTTACTATGTTCGTTCCAAGAGTTTAACCAATTATTATTTTCACTCCAGACAATAGCGCCTGATGCCTCTCGCCAAATTGGAATCGTTAAAATGGGCGGGCTGACTAACTCTGCCCAGGCAAGGCCATTTTGTCTAAATAAGCGCCGTACCTCTTTGGCATCAAAACAAAAATCGATTTCCCCTAAATACCCTCTGGCAAGGGTTGTCTCATTGTGAATATGAAAATATCCCAGATAATCTTGTGCTTCTGCTTTTAACAAAAGTGCTGAGACATCCTCCTCACTTAAGAGCAATCGTGTTAGGATTCGATTAAAGGCCTTGCTGGTTGCCTTGCTTAACCCATTTTCACGAGCTTTAGTTCCAGTTTCAGCGATTTCATCTATACGCACATTTTCAACGGCAAAAGCGGGTGAATCGCAAGTTGGCGCTGCATTACAGACACCACTAAAAAATACAACACCGATAATTACCATTAGTGTGTTCAAAATGCGGGACAATTTGCAATTCCTAATGCTATAAATTAAAACCGATATAAAAATAAAGTTACCTTCTAATATAACAAATTATCAAAGTCTTACTAGCATGGATATAAAAAACAATCCATCACCCATTACCTATCGAGATTCTGGTGTGGATATTGATGCAGGAAATGCACTTATAGATGCTATAAAACCGCATGCTAAGAGAACTGCAAGAAAAGGCAGAACAGCAGATCTTGGCGGGTTTGGGGGGCTCTTTGATTTAAAGAATACCGGTTTTAATGACCCGATTTTGGTTGCTGCGACGGACGGCGTTGGCACCAAGCTAGAAATAGCGCATAATAGCGGTATTCATAGAGGGCTTGGTATAGACCTTGTTGCAATGTGTGCAAATGACTTGTTAGCGCAAGGGGCAATGCCGCTATTTTTTCTTGATTATTTTGCCACTGGAAAGCTTCAGATAGATGTTGCAACCGAAGTCGTGGCAGGTATTGCAGATGGCTGTGTTGAGGCAGGTTGCACCCTTATAGGAGGGGAGACAGCAGAAATGCCTGGCATTTATCACGCTGGCCAATATGACTTGGCTGGATTTTGTGTGGGCGCTGTTGAAAGAGACCAAATACTAACCCCTGATATGGTAAAACAGGGCGATGTTGCCATAGCGCTTCCTTCATCTGGCATACATGCAAACGGCTTTTCGCTTATTCGAAATTTAATTCGAAGAGAAGGTTTGGATTATAATAGCCCCTCTCCATTTGATAAAACCATGTCACTTGCAATGAGCATTCTCGCACCAACGCGAATTTACCGCGATGCTGTTGAGGCAGCACTTTTATTTGGCGGTGTTACTGGCTTCTCCCACATTACAGGGGGCGGTCTAATCGAAAATCCACCTAGATGCTACGCCGAAGATTTGTGTCTTAGATTATCTGTCAAGCATCGCCCTTTATTGCCTGTTTTTCAATGGGTTAAATTTAGTGGAAATATGACTGATGCTGAATTTGCCCGCACCTTTAATTGTGGAATTGGCGGCATCGTATTTGTTAAAGAAGATAAAGCAGAAAGCGTTTTACGCACCATTCAGGAAACCGGCGAAGATGCCTGGCTGGCAGGTCAAATTGAAAAGCGAACAAATGACGCTGTTATTCTGGAAGGCATGGAGAATTCTTGGCGTTAGCTCAAGACAGATAGAAGCGACATATCAATGTTAAAACTTGCTATTCTTATTTCAGGGCGCGGCAGCAATATGGCGGCACTGATAACCGCCATAGAACAGCAAAACCTACACTGCAAAATAGTATGTGTAATTGCAAATAAACAGGCGCAAGGCCTTGAGATTGCAAATGCGCACGCCATTACAACAACGCGTATTGCGCGCGCCGAATATCCAAGCAAACACGCACATGAAATAGCGGTTTTAAATGAGCTTGAAAAATATCAAGCTGACTGGATTTTTCTGGCTGGATATATGACTCTACTTTCAGGCGAATTTGTGGATAAGGTGAAGGGAAAAATTATAAACATACATCCCTCTTTATTGCCAAAATTCAAAGGGCTAAATACGCATGAGAGAGCCTTAGAAGCAGGTGAGGTGCGGCATGGCACCACTATTCATATAGTCACTAGCAAACTTGATGATGGGCCTATTATTGCCCAATCTGAACTTTCTATAAGGGCTAATGACACTCCAGAAACATTAGCAAGTCGGGTATTGCGCGAAGAACATATTTTATACCCGCTGATTCTAACATCTCTTGTAAATAAGCAATTAGAAATCGTAGATTCCAAAGTAATTTGGCATCAAATACCCCCAACAAACAACACTCTATCTCGCCAAAAAAATTATACTGCTAAGATAGTTTCCAACAGCTATTTAAAATTGCAAAATCTGGATTAAACAGATTGCGCATCTTTTTTTTTCAGGGCATTATACTATAGGATGTGTTTAGTTTAAGGGGGAGTGGCACTCAAATGAAAACAGATAATTTTGATAAGCAAGCAGTCAATCATCTATCTTTTTATGAGGGGTTTTTATCCCTATCAAAAGTCATTATCGCAGGTGTTATCGTAATTTTGGTTCTGATGGCCATTTTTCTACTGTAAAAAAGAAGTCAATCAACAGGC
>JAACDT010000145.1 GCA_009936885.1 Alphaproteobacteria bacterium | reverse complement strand
GGGTGATGCAAAGGTAACTGAACGCGCGCGCCTTTAAAGTCCGATTTTGAATGATGAGCTGCCTATCCAATGACTTTTGTAAATCCTGAGTAACCTTAAGCTTCAAAAAGATACGTAGTAACAGTGCTGTAAAAAGAATTGCCCGAAACCAGGGGCGGCTTCGGGCAATTGTTTGTGTTATTAGATTTTATTTTTAAAACAACACCTTCATTATATACTATTAATATCTAACATCTAATTGTAGTGTATCTTGATCCGTATCTTAAAAAAAATACTTCTTAACTAATTGTTATAGTTTAATATAAATTAGTCTTTTGCCCAACTTTATGAAAACGTAAATTAAATTTCAAAGAATCACTTTCAATTATTGGTTCAAATAAAGTTTACATTAAACTAATTTGATGAAGCCTTGTTAGCGATCTTTCAACATCTGCAACAGTGTTATAAATTTCAAAAGAAGTACACGCAGACTCATTAGCTCACAATCTATGAGAGATAGTTTAGGCACAATGATACCCTGATCTGATTGCTATACCCCCTGCATTTAACCCTTCTGCATTATCAATGCGGAATAAACATTCATATTAAATGACAAGAGGCCGGCCATATGCGGCGCTTGATCAATAATCGAATAGCCTGGAATTTTTAAAAGTGCGTCAATAGCCATCGTAAGTAATGATATCTTGTTTAAACCTGCCGTTTGAAGATTAAGCGCATCAAGATAATGAAGCGCCACGCCCAAACGCATCAGCAGGTTATTAGTTCCGGCCTCAAACTTTGAGGGCAAACCGGCATGGATTGTTTTTGTAAAGGTCACATCTTTAAGCATGCTACCGTTCTCTGCCCAGAAGACATCCTATCAAGTAAATCACTTCTCTTATAAAGGGTCCCCATACCTGTAGGAGCAAAACTTTTTGACCTAAAATGTGAAGAAGTCGCCTCCTTGATTTGTACTTCATCCTTGAAATGAGGCAGTGACTGCGCCCCATCAGCAAGGCTTAATGCACCTCCAGCACACGCCGAGACGTAAACTTCGGCCGCAGGTAGGCAGCCGCTAATACATTGTAAACATTGGTTATTTCGATGGTTTTTTAGGCCTGTGTATTTTCAAAGGATAATTTCAAACGCCCCTTTATCAGTGGTGGGCATTACCCTGATTACAACTCCATTCATTCCGGCTATTATTTACTATGGAACAATATTGGCTTGATACTCGATTTCTGAAGAGAGGTTTCATCTCCAGTTTTAAATGTCCATAGCGATGAGCGACAAGATTAATGACTTCCGGAGTGCCGCGTAAACATGATTTCCCCTGCGCCTTTGGCATTACTATATTTTGAAGTCTCGCGCGCGGTTGCATATTTATCAGTCGCTTTACATGCCAACTCAGGCGCACCTCGGTGAACAAGAGAATTTCTTTGTCGCTAAAATTGACTGACTGCCTCAATGACCTGATTAGGGTTTGGCTGGTTGTACCATTATCCAACCATGTTAATGGATGATTATTAATTTCCGAGCTATGACTGGAAAACCCGCTCGAACATTTGCACTATAGAAATGCCCTGTTATAGCGGCACTTCAATCGGCTTCGATAAGATTGGCTTGTTTGACTGGTTATTTTATGAGCACGATGTTGATCTTACCCCTGCCCTTGAAGGCTTGGCTGGCCCATATGATGACATGGACGCCACTTATTAGCTTGAGGCATATTGGTATAATTGGGTAGCTGTCACTATATTGGGAGGGTAAATCTGTATTTTCAGCACCTACACCCTCTTGAGAATGGTGTCAGACGCATTTAGGAGGGGTATTTAAGCCCATATTACCCCCTCTAAAGGGTTTTGACAAAGCTATAAAATTAAACTCTTTACTTACCATTCCCCCAGCAAGTAATTGTTTTTTATTGATAATATAATGATCATGCTTTCAGGTTGCTCAGCAGCCCTGCTCTAAACCTACTCCGCATAGTTATTTTCAATAACCTTAAGCTCTTTTAATTTTTTAATGAGCAACTCTATGCGGATAAATGCAACAAGCCCAAAAATAAAGCCGATAATTACCAAGCCGTCCATTAGACTTCCTTTTTATTAGTTCAATGTTCTTCTTTTTTTGGCAAACATAATACCAAAGTAATGATAAATGAAATTATTGAGATTGGCATGGTAAATCCCAAAACATACATCGTTATCTCAACTATCTCTGTAGCTGTTCCGTCGATAACATCATCAAATCTCCAAGCCCAAGATCTATAATGAAGGCATAATGCAAACCCCCACGCACCACATAAAACCCCAACTGTGTTTGAGTCCTTGATTGTTAAATACCCACCAGTTATGAGCAAAGCGACAGCGATAAGATCAGGCAAGTATCCTGCAAATGTTTGTCCAAATTTTAGGGTATATAAAGTCTCAAGTGTGAAGTGAACGAGAGCAATGGAAATAGTAAAAATTGAAAATTTATATAGAAATGATCTCATATCGGATAAATTGAATTTCGCTTAGAAAGCCTACTCCACTGTCACTGACTTTGCGAGGTTACGTGGTTGATCAACATCTGTCCCTTTTGCAACTGCTGTATGATAAGCCAGTAATTGCAAGGGAATGGTATAAAGAATAGGCGAGAGTGCTGAATCAATTTTCGGCAAAAATATAAGATCTGTAATATTATCCGTATCTGTATTGCCAGGATCCTCAGTCAGCAAAATGACATCCCCCTGGCGGGCAATAACTTCCTGCATATTTGAAATAGTTTTGGGATACATCGCATCTTTCGGCGCAATAGTAATGACTGGCATACCATCCTCGATTAAAGCGATTGAGCCGTGTTTTAATTCACCCGCGGCAAAGCCTTCGGCATGGATGTAGGATATTTCTTTTAGTTTAAGAGCCCCCTCAAGTGCTAAAGGGTTCATCAGCCCGCGCCCGATAAAAATAGCATTCTCTTTTTTGGATAGCCTTGCCGCAATTTGCTCAAGGTTTGCTTCTAGTTTAAGCGTTTCACCCATTAGTCTCGGCAATGTTAAAAGTGCCTTTACGAGTTCATTCTCGCGGTCAGACCCAATGCGCTCTTTTCCAACAGCGAGAGCAAAGCAAAATAGAACGGCTAGTTGGCATATAAAAGCTTTTGTGGAAGCCACACCAATTTCCGGGCCGGCAAAAGTAGGAAGAGTTATATCGGCTTCACGTTGCATGGAACTGTCAGGCGCATTGACAATCGCAAGCGTTTTAACATTCCTCGCTTTACATGCTTTTAAGGCTGCTAGGGTATCCGCTGTTTCTCCGGACTGAGAAACAAATACTGCCAGTGTATTCTCATCAAGCGGAACATCGCGGTACCGAAATTCAGAAGCAATATCTATATCGGTGGAAATGCCCGCAAGTGTCTCAAGCCAATAACGCCCGGTCATTGCGGCATAATATGCAGAGCCACAAGCAATCAAGACAATGCGGTTAATATTGAAAGTGTCAAAATCAATTTCAGGTATTTTAACTGTCGATTCATTCGCGTTAACATAATGGGCAAATGTATGTGAAATGACTTCCGGTTGTTCAAATATTTCCTTAGCCATGAAATGTTTGTGACGGCCTTTATCAACTATTGACGCGGAGGCATCTTTTACTTGCATGGGACGTTCAACTGATTTGCCTTCAGCATCAAAAATATCAAGAGTTTTATCTGAAAGAATGGCCCAATCACCATCTTCCAAATATGTAATCCGATTTGTCATGGGCGCGAGCGAGAAGGCATCGGAACCAACAAACATCTCATTATCACCATGACCAATAACAAGAGGGCTACCCTTCCGAGCTGCAATCATCATCCTGTCTTCATTTTCAATCAATAAGGCAACTGCATAAGCCCCCTCAAGCATGGCAAAAGTCTTACGAGCGGCAATTTTAATATTACCTGTTTGAGCCAAATGATAAGAAAACAAATGGGCGATAACTTCGGTGTCCGTATCTGTAGAAAAAGAAAAACCTTCTGACATTAATGTGTTTTTTAACTCAAGATAATTTTCAATAATGCCATTATGGACAACCATGACACTGTCAGCTTTGTGCGGATGCGCATTTTGTTGTGTCGGGGCACCATGAGTTGCCCAGCGCGTATGTCCAATACCAATATTTCCCTTAAGCGGTGTCCGCTTTAGTTCGGCCTCTAGATTGACGAGTTTTCCCTGACTTCTACAGCGATCAATTTTATTATCATTAATGGTTGCTATACCGGCACTATCATATCCACGGTATTCTAAACGTTTTAGAGCGTCATAAATAACGGGGGTAACGTCTGATTGACCGATTATACCAATAATTCCACACATACTTATTTATCCTCTGCCTTATCAGACTTGTCTTTTTTCATTCGGAATTTTACCGACCAACCTGCAATCTCCCTTAATGGAGCGCGTGTAAGCGCAAGGCTGTCAGCGTTTACCTCACCAGAAATGCTGGACGAAGACCCAATATAAGCAACGTCTCCAAGTTTAACCGGAGCAATTAAAGAGGAGTTGGAACCAATGAAAGCCCCTGCCCC
>JAACDT010000144.1 GCA_009936885.1 Alphaproteobacteria bacterium | reverse complement strand
TAATAAATTGGATAATGGGTAGAGCTGAAAATTACCCCGAAAAAACTGGCGCTGACAGGAATAAACCTATCAATTCTTGCGCATGGATCGATTGATTATACTGAAGACATTGCGAAATGTCAGACCTTAAGATTTATCGAAGCCCATCCCAACAGCCTGGACAGAAGTTGTCCACTTGGGCATCTCACTGGTTCAGCAGGGCTAGTGACACCAGACCGTAGATCAACGGTTCTAGTTCACCATAAAAAGCTTAATCGATGGTTACAACCTGGCGGCCACGCGGATGGAAACGGAAATTTATTTGAAGTAGCTCTTCATGAGGCGTTCGAGGAAACAGGACTTGATCTACCCATATTCACGCCAGTCAATAGTTTAATATTTGATATAGACGTTCAAACAATTCCAAAACACGGCGCTAAACCGGCGCACATGCATTACGATATTAGATATATTTTCCAATTACCTGACATTAATTTACCTGGCAACGACCAATCATGTGAGGTCCTATTTGTTCCAATTGAAGAGGTCAAAGAATTCAATAATACCGCTTCTGTTGAGAGGATGGCGCTAAAAACCAAATATCAATTTTCGAATACTTGAAAAAGGCAGGGCTCATTGTGAAGAAAAGGACGTTAAAGAAGCACATATCCACCATCCGAAATAATAGTTTCGCCTACTACATAACTCAAAACATCAGATGAAAGAAGTAAAGCAAGGCGGGCCATCTCATAAGCTTCCGCCAATCTTCCTGCTGGGATATCTTTAAGTGCCATCCGTCGCTTTTCTTCGGAATTTAAGATACCTGCATTTATATTTGTCAAAGTTCGGCCAGGAGCAATAGCCGCCACTCGAACTCCTTTAGGCGCCCATTCGGCAGCAAGCGATTTTGTGAATTGCGCAATTCCCGCTTTTGTACTGGCATAAACAGCACGTTCGGCCGCCCCATGAAACGCTAATTGCGAAGATGTATTGACAATTATACCTGATCCTCGCCTCAACATCTTTTTCCCAATATTGTGAGCTATTTGCATTGGGCCAAGCAAATTGACATTCACTATTTTCGTAATTTCATCTGAAGGCATCTCATCAAATGGACCTGCCCAAAGTATTCCCGCATTATTTAAAAGAATGTCTGGATTTTGTGCTTCCGAGCACATATTTTCGATGGATTCTTTTTCACCTTGGTCAAAAACGATAGTTTGAGAGTCCGGCACTTCCTCGGCTATTCTCTCTAATTCTATGGAGTCTCTATCTGCCAGAATAGTTGCTGCATTGTGCTCAAAAAAAGTCTTTGCCATTGCTGCACCAATACCACTGGCGGCTCCTGTAATTAATACACGTTTCCCATTTAGATCGAGATCACTTTCTTGGATTTTCATGGGTTTTCCAGTCATCAAAGGTGTTTCTCAATGATATATTTTTGAGCTACATTATAAGCAGGGTATTATTTTTCGGCAATTTATGGCTTTACGTTTCCAAAAATAGACCCGATATTTTTATATTGGAGCTTTATTTTAGAACTATCAATAAAAGATACAAAGCCAATTCATAAATTATTCTTTTGCAGTATGGATTAACTTCATCAGACAATAATTTTTCTAATTACAAAGCTAATATGGAACTGAGAAATGGTATGGATATAAACTTTACTGTAAACAAGATCGATATTTACGCTTGCTGCGCAAAAATCCCCGATCCTGTAGTGACGTCTTTTGGCAGCATGCCGAGTCGTCGCGCCGTGTTCATTTGTATTGAAGATCACGATGGGATCTGCGGATGGGGCGAGGTTTGGGGTAATTTTCCAATAGTGACAGCAGACTATCGGGCAAAATTAGCCGGCTGGGTCTTACCCCAATATTTATTAAACGCAGAGATAGAACATCCTAGGGTATTCACCACTCAATTGGAAAAACAACTGAATATCTTGTGCGTACAAGCTGGAGAAATTGGACCAATCAATTCTATCATCGCTGCTGTTAATCAGGCTCTTTGGGATCTTCGGGCTCATAGAGCAGGGCTTCCACTGCGACTGCTATTAAACAAAAACGCAGCACATAAAATACCAGCTTACGCCAGCGGGTTAAACCCAAATGATTGCATCGAGGTGACAGATAGAGCAAGAGATGAAGGTTTTAAGGCTTTCAAATTGAAAATAGGTTTTGGCAAGAAGGTAGACGAACGGAACTTAAACGCAATTCGTTCTAAAATGACAGCTGGTGAAAAACTCTTTGTTGATGCTAATCAAGGTTTCAACCTTGATTCGGCATATGATCAAATAGAGATGTTAGTGGATTATGGTGTAGATTGGCTCGAGGAACCATTTATCGTAACAGCTAAC
>JAACDT010000019.1 GCA_009936885.1 Alphaproteobacteria bacterium | reverse complement strand
GGTCAAAATTTCTTAAATCGGCTAAATCTAACTATTAAATAGGCAATTAAATAGACAACTTTTATAGATTTAATTGTCGCTTTATATGAAAATAGTTAGAAGAGAGCTTGGTTGTTAAATTCCCATTCAGAAATGCTTGCTAATGCAAAATTGTTAAGCCACCGCCGGTTGGGCCTATGGATTCTTGTCATATTTGCCAGTCTGTTAATCCTAATTGGCCATGCTACAATCAACGTTATTGATCGCGACGAAGCACGATTTGCGCAGGCAAGTAAGCAAATGGTGGAAACAGCAGATATTATAACGGTTAAGTTTCAAGATGAATTACGAGCAAAAAAACCAATTGGCATTTATTGGCTGCAATCTGCATCAGCCGCCTTATTCGGTTCAGAAGACATATCATCCTATCGGCTCCCAAGCTTAGTTGGTTATATTGTAAGTCTGGTTCTATGCTATTTGTTTGTGCGAAATTTATGGCCTGATTCACGCCATTTACAGCAACTTGTCTCCTCGTCTTTACTTGCTAGTTGTTTTATTATACTTGCCGAAGCGCATATCGCTAAAACAGATTCACTATTATTAAGCCTAATAATGACTCAACAGTTCTCTTTATGGTTATTTTACAAAAATAGACATCTTGATAAACACCTTAACAAACACCTTCTAAATAATAGATCTGGGCGGGTTTGGTTTTGGGTCTCAATGGCATTTGCCATATTGGTTAAAGGACCTATCGCACCTTTTCTGGCGCTAACGACACTGCTTGGATTGGTGATTATAGAGCGCGAATTGCGCTGGATAAGAGAACTTCGTTTTGTATCTGGCTTGCTTATTATTGGCATAATTTGTCTTCCCTGGTTTTTAGCTGTTTCAATCGCTACAGATGGCAGTTTTCTTGCTCAAGCGGTCACAAAAGACCTTTTGCCAAAACTCGCTAGTGGGCAGGAATCTCATGGTGCACCCCCTGGCACTTATGTGTTAACTATTCTGTTATTGATGTTTCCAGTTTCTATATTTCTGGGCTCTTTTAGTAGAACAAACGCTCAATTTTGGAGGTCTGATGCAACTAAGTTCTGTTTTGTATGGTTTGTGGGTTATTGGTTTGTGATCGAATTAATTCCAACTAAATTGCCGCATTATATATTACCGATACTACCAGCGCTTATTATGCTTATCGGCAGAGCCGTATTTCTGCCCGTCTCCTTATTGAAATGGCGCCGTATCACTGAAGTGATAATATTTGTGATATCTGCTTTGAGCGGGGTTTTGCTGCTTTCAGCTGGATTGTGGGGTGCCGCAAAATTAGGGGCAGAAAATGGAGGCTTTGCATTTGCGTTTGTGCTTTTTGCATTATTACTAATTTTTGGTATTTTTGCATTCGGCTTTAAATGGATTAGGGATGATTCAACTCAGATTATAAAACGTGGCCAGGTCGTGCTTGTAGCTAGTATTCTTGGAATTGCGTTTAATTGCGTGTTATTTTCTGGCATTATTGGGAACTTAAAATCTATTCATATTGCGTCCTTAATCGAACAGGAACTCGAAGCACTTGCCATAGATGCTACCATTATCGCACTGGCAGGTTATCACGAACCTTCTGCTGTATTTACATTGGGGGAAGAAATTTTATTGCTTTCTGCAAATGAGGCCGCCTTACTTTTGGCAGAGGCGCCAGAGGCAACAATCATCGTTGAATCACGCCATTTAAAACAATTTCAGACAGCTGCGTTAAAGCTAGATATACCGACCCATCAGCTATCTAAGGTTGACGGGTTCAATATTTCTAAAGGACAATTTGTTGAATTATATTTCATTTCTTCGATTAAATTTGACGATAAGAGTTTGAACGGCTAAGACCACTAAAAAACCGTCTTAAGATTATGTTTTATGGCACAATTTATCACCTATCCAGAGAATGCATCTCATGCTGTGTTAGCACCGGAGATTTCAGTGCTTGTGCCAGTTATGAACGAGGCTGGAAATGTCAGGCCCTTGATTGACGAGATATGCAATACTTTTCAAGGCAGATCTTTTGAAATTATTTATATTGATGATGGCAGTACGGATGAAACAGGGGCTGAGTTACAAAAATGCGTGTCTGAAATTAAAGAGTTGCGGGTTTTACGTCATCAAACACGAAGTGGACAAAGCGTTGCCATTCGCACAGGGCGGCTTGCCTCAAGAGCGCCTCTCATTGCTGTTTTAGATTGGGATGGTCAAAATATCCCAGCTGACCTGCCTGCGTTAGAAAAAGCTTTATTGGCAGCGCGCCCTAATTTGGGCATGGCAGGGGGCGTGCGACAGGGAAGAAAAGATTCAGCAATGAAGAAATTTGCTTCTCGCAGAGCTAAGAACCTAAGAGGTTGGTTGCTAAAAGATTCTCACCCTGACTCTGGCTGTGGGATTAAAATAGTAGATAGGGAAGTATTTTTGCGGGTTCCTTTTTTTAATCATATGCATCGGTTTATGTCGGTTCTGGTTCGAAGAGAAGGGGGGGTGGTAATTGAAGTGCCAGTTGGTCACCGCGCTCGCGAGCAAGGCAATTCCAAATATGGAATTTTAGATAGATTACTGGTTGGAATTTCTGATATTATGGGCGTTATGTGGCTTCTTAGTCGCACAAACCACCCAGAAGAAATTAAAGAGATTTCCCCAAAAACATTACATAATAATGAAACCGAGAAGTACTGAAAAAAACTAAATGCTTGATATTATCTCAAATATAATAGGCACGTCCGCACTAGCAACGGGTAGCTTTCTGCACACAGCTATTCCATTCCTGCCTGCTTCAATTTCTGAAAATCCAGCAACTTTGATGGTCATTGTTGGTTTTGGCGGACAGTTTTTATTCGCTATGAGGTTTATTATCCAATGGATTAAATCTGAAGGCGAAAAG
>JAACDT010000018.1 GCA_009936885.1 Alphaproteobacteria bacterium | reverse complement strand
ACGCTCTTGTAATTTTTCGCGATCATAGTCTGAAGTTGTTTCTTCTGACTGTGCGCGGATTTGATTACAACGTGCTTCGATTTCTTCTTTGTCACCTGCACCATCAACAATTGTTGTATCTTCTTTGGTAATTTCAACACGCTTAGCAGTTCCAAGCATCTCTAATGTGACGCTTTCAAGCTTAATGCCAACTTCTTCAGAAATCACTGTTCCATTTGTTAAGGTTGCGATATCTTCAAGCATTGCTTTGCGGCGGTCGCCAAATCCAGGCGCCTTGACTGCTGCTACTTTTAATCCTCCACGAAGCCTGTTTACAACCAATGTTGCTAATGCTTCACCTTCAATGTCCTCTGCAATGATTAGAAGTGGTCTGCTTGACTGCACAACCTTTTCCAATACTGGTAGCATATCCTGAAGATTTGATAACTTTTTCTCATGCAATAATATGTATGGATCTTCTAAGCTTGCACGCATCTTTTCGGCATCTGTTACGAAGTATGGTGATAGATATCCTCTATCAAATTGCATACCCTCAACAACATCTAATTCTGTCTCAAGCGATTTTGCTTCTTCAACAGTAATAACACCTTCATTACCCACGCGCTCCATTGCTTCTGCAATCATCTTTCCAATTTCAATTTCACCATTGGCTGAGATTGTTCCAACTTGAGCAACTTCATCAGAAGTGGTGATTTTCTGGGACTGAGATTCAAGAGACTTAACAACTGCGTCAACAGCGATATCAATACCTCGCTTCAGGTCCATCGGGTTCATTCCAGCAGCAACCGCCTTCGCGCCCTCTTGTGCAATTGATTGGGCTAATACAGTCGCTGTAGTTGTTCCATCACCTGCTGTGTCATTTGCTTTTGATGCAACCTCACGCACCATCTGCGCACCCATATTCTGGAACTTATCTTTTAATTCGATGTCTTTTGCAACCGTTACACCATCTTTGGTGATACGAGGAGCACCAAACGATTTTTCTAGAACTACATTACGACCTTTCGGGCCTAATGTCACTTTTACTGCGTTGGCCAGTGTATCCACACCTTCCATCATTCTGGTGCGTGCGTCTGATCCAAACTTTACGTCTTTAGAAGCCATTTTTTTCCTCTTTTTCGTCTAATTTTCAAAAAAGTTAATTTATATAAACTAACGCTTAACAAAAACACCTGTCACTGCCAGTTTTTGCTGTACGTCGGTATTCGGGACAAGTATTAATCCAAAATTCCCATAATATCTGATTCTTTCATTATCAGATAATCTGTTCCATCAATCTTGACTTCGGTACCAGACGATTTGCCAAATAGAACAGTATCACCTGCTTTTACGTCCAATGGATGTACTTTGCCTTGCTCATCGCACGCGCCTGCGCCAGCAGATACAATTTTTCCCTGCATTGGTTTTTCTTTTGCTGTATCTGGTATGATAATACCACCAGCGGTTTTTTCCTCAGATTCAAGGCGTTCAACGAGAACGCGGTCGTGAAGTGGTCGGAAATTCATGCCTTCATCTCCAAAAATTAAAGGTTACGTTTCTAGTTATTTAGCACTCCGATCACGAGAGTGCCAATTACATCTGCGTAAGTGGGCTTTTGCCTCTTATATGTCAAGTATAGCTAGAAAAAAATTTTAGATTTTTTTGCAAATTCATCTCTCTAGAAAAAATATAGCAAGATTACCACTCTTTAAAAAAGAGGCTTTAATCTTGGAGAATAGGTATGATACTAATCTGCCAAAATCTGGAGTAAAAAGACGGGTTATGAATTTACTGAAATTCAATGCTAGCACTGATACTAAAATAGTGGCGTACTGGCTCTATTTGATGGCTATTCTGGTAGGAATGATGGTTATCATTGGCGGTATCACCCGCCTCACAGGGTCAGGGCTATCTATGGCAGAATGGCGACCCCTAATGGGAACGCTTCCCCCTCTTAATAATGCAGAGTGGATGCGAGTATATGAGCTTTACAAAAGCACGCCTGAATATCAGCAGCTAAATTTTGGAATGCAAATGGGCGCATTCAAACAAATATTCTTTTGGGAATATTTCCACCGTTTATGGGGACGTCTTCTTGGGTTGTTTTACGTGCTTCCACTTTTTTATTTCTTTGTGCAAGGGCGCATTCCTGCCGGGTATCAACTTCCCTTAATTGGGCTTGCCTTGGCAGGCGGCTTTCAAGGTGTTGTTGGCTGGTGGATGGTTGTATCAGGTCTTGCTGACGAGCCAACAGTCTCCCAATACCGGCTTGCCACACATCTTAGTATCGCACTGGGTATTTTTACCTGTTTAATGTGGCTTGCCCAATCCTTATCAGCTGGCAAATCAAAATTTAAATTCGGCGTACCTGCTTTTATATTTGCCCTTATATTTGTCACCATAATAGCGGGCGCGTTTGTGGCTGGAATGGATGCAGGGTTGCTATATAATCATTACCCTTTAATGGGCGATGGATTTGTCCCTGCCGAATATGGTGAGAAAGGATTATCCGATCCGTTTGAAAATCCAGCATCTGCACAGTTTCATCATCGCTGGATTGCACTAATTGCTACAGCGGGTGTTATTTATTTATGGCGCTATGCTCTGTCTGCTGGAGTTGCCGTTAGACGTGCCAATCTTATGATTGTCATCGTCTTTAGTCAGTTCGCGCTTGGCATTTTAACATTGATAAATGCAGCCCCTGTTCATCTAGGCGCGATGCATCAAACAGGCGCATTATTGCTACTTGCCACGAGCTTGTCGGTAATACACTGCCTTTATCGCGAAACAGCCTGACATGATACTTAACTACTGAATAAACGCTAAATAAATACAGGATAAATAAGATGGCTCAAAATTAAGCGCCTTCTATTACTTCTGTATTAATTGTATATCAGTTCTATATCATTGAGGCGTTTTTGGCTGAATGAAGGCTTTTCGTATATGCAATTCGTTTAGCTGCTTGTCATCTACAACTGAAGGTGCGGACATCATTAGATCCTCGGCTTTTCCATTCATTGGGAATAGAATAATTTCTCTGATATTGGGCTCTTCTGCAATCAGCATAACCATTCTATCAATTCCAGGTGCTATACCCCCGTGAGGCGGTGCGCCAAACTTAAATGCACCTATCATTGCTGGAAATTTCTCATCAACCACTTCAGGACCGTAGCCTGCTATATCAAAGGCGCGATACATTACGTCTGGTAGGTGATTTCTAATAGCACCACTTGATAGCTCAATTCCATTACAAACAAGATCATATTGCCATGCTTTGATATCAAGGGGATCTTTTGTTTCCAGTGCGTCCCTGCCTCCTTGAGGCATGGAAAACGGATTGTGAGAGAATTCGATTTTACCAGTTTGCTCATCTTTTTCAAACATTGGAAAATCTACAATCCAACAAAATTTAAAGAGGGTCTCATCTATAAGTTTTTGCTCTGTTCCAATGCGTATGCGCGCACGTCCAGCAAGAGATGCGGCATCATCCGTTGCAGCACATGCAAAAAATACAGCGTCCCCATTTTCAAGATTAAGTCTGTCTTTAATTTCATTTGATTTTTCCTGACCGATTGCTTTGGCAACAGGACCTCTTGCTTCATCTTCTGCAAAAATAATATAGCCAAGTCCGGGGGCGCCCTCTGATTGGGCCCAACTATTCATTCTATCTGCAATAGCACGGCTACCACATTTTGGCCCTGGAATGGCTCTCACGACAGCACCTTTTTCTATATTTTTTGCAAAAATGGAGAAATCAGAACCACGGAAAACATCGGTTACATCGCCAATCTCAATCGGAATACGCAAATCAGGCTTATCATTTCCATATTTAAGCATGGAATCGGCATAGGAAATATGAACAAAATCAGGATCAATTTTTCGCTCAGAAAATTCTTCAAACACGCCTTTTATAACAGGCTCAACTGCGGCAAAGACATCTGCCTGCTCAACAAAGCTCATCTCAAGATCTAATTGATAGAATTCACCAGGGCTTCTATCTGCTCTGCTATCCTCATCTCTGAAACACGGTGCTATCTGGAAATATTTATCAAATCCAGACATCATAACCAGCTGTTTAAATTGCTGAGGCGCTTGTGGTAATGCATAAAATTTATCAGGGTGCAATCTTGCTGGAACAAGAAAATCTCTTGCACCCTCAGGAGAGGAAGCCGTTAAGATAGGTGTTTGAAATTCAGTAAATCCTTGCTCAATCATTCTATTTCGAATCGATTGAATTATCTTACTACGTAGCACTATATTCTGGTGTGGACGCGAGCGGCGAAGGTCAAGATACCTATATCGAAGCCGTGTTTCCTCACCTGCATCCTCGTCCGAATTAACCTGTAATGGCAATGTATCTGCAGCTGACTGAACAATTATATCTGCTATCGCAACTTCAATCTCCCCAGTGGCGAGATTCTTATTAATTGTTTCATCACTGCGCTTTTTAACAATTCCTGTTATCGTGACCACGCTTTCATTTCGAAGTGATTCAACGATTGAAAATGCGCTATCAGACGTATCAATCACACATTGCGTTAATCCGAAATGATCTCTTAAATCAACAAAAACAAGAGAGCCGTGATCGCGTTTTCGATGAACCCAACCAGAAATTTTTACCTGACTATTCTCGTCTGTTGCTGATATCTCGCCACAATTATGGGTGCGATAAAGATGCATGATAATGGTCTCCAGAAATCTTTTACTTACGCGCGCAGTATGCATCAATTTGCCTAAACTGCAACAAAAACACACATTCAAATAAGAGATAGCAGCCAAACAAGAGATAGCAGCTTAGTTTGAAATATCAATTACGTCTTCGCTTACGCATTGTCCTGCCAGCAGATGTTTCTTGGCTATTATTATTCAAGTTAATGCCTTCCCAAGCAAGCCCTAGCAGGTCATCTGCTCTTTCCTGAGTAAAGGCCTCTTTTGGTCTATTTTGAACCGCCTGTACCATTGCTTTAATATGAATTGGCGTGATGCCACAACACCCGCCTATGATTTTTACGCCAAGATCACGTGCCAAAACTGCATAATCTGCCATTAATTCAGGGGTTCCTTTATAGCGGATTTGGCCGTTATCATAAGTGGGAATACCGCAATTTGACTTCGCAATAATATGCTTACCCTCTGTATAGCCGTCGAAATGCAATATAGAGTGAATTAATTCAGCAGGGCCAACTCCGCAATTAGCACCATAACAAGATAAATACGATGAATGTGCTATCTTAGCAAACTGTTCAGGCTTTACCCCCATCATTGACCTTCCAGATGTATCAAAGGTGATGGTCGCGCAAACAGGCAACCCAGTCATTAACGAAGCTTCAAGAGCTGATTGAAACTCTTCTATTGAAGACATTGTTTCGATCCAAATAGCATCTACGCCGCCTTCTCTCAGGGCCATGCATTGTTCTTTAAATGCTGCAACTGCCATTTCATGATTTAAGGCTCCAAGCGGTGAGAACAGCTCTCCTGTAGGGCCAACAGAGCCAGCGACAATTACTGGCTTATCTGCCTCATCTGCTGCCTGCCTTGCCAATTGAGCGGCAGTCGAATTTAATTCAGCGACACGGTTTTCTGATTGATGAAGTTTTAGCCTAAAACTGGTTCCTCCAAAAGAATTGGTAAGAATCATATCAGAGCCAGCTTTTATAAACTCACAATGCACGGACTTTATTTGTT
>JAACDT010000143.1 GCA_009936885.1 Alphaproteobacteria bacterium | reverse complement strand
CAGGTATCGCAAGGCGAACCAGCATGCCTTGCTCAAACATACCAACCGAAGGCATAAATAATGGCGCAACTCGAAGACCCGAATGCATCATCATTTCAGGAATATGTTTATGAGATAGCCCAAGCGAATAATCAAAATGAGGTGGCAGATTGCCTTCTTTCATAGAGGCAATCATATTTTTCCCGCCCCCAGAATAGCCTGAAACTGCAGGAGTGATAAGGGTTTGATCTGGCGCAATAAGGCCATTTTCAATAAGCGGGTGTGATAGAGCGATAAACCCAGATGCATAACAGCCAGGATTGCTTACTAAATTGGCTTCAGCGATTTTCTGGCTTTGATCTGGGCGTAATTCTGGAAATCCATATACCCACCCTTCTGCTGTTCGATGGGCAGAAGAGGCATCTATAATGCGAACATCCATACCAGCAACCATTGCTACTGCCTGCATTGCCGCAGAATCAGGCAAGCATAGAATAGCAACGTCTGCCTCCTGCATTGCAGAGGCACGTTTTTCCTCTGATTTTCTGTCTGTTTCTGCAAGAGAAATAAGTCTAATATCGGTTCTCTGGGATAACCTAGACGATACTTGAAGGCCTGTTGTTCCAGCACTTCCATCTATAAAAACCAAATTTTTTTTCATAAAAAACATTATAAACAGAAACTTTCTTACCAGCAAGCAGTTGCGCAAGACGTATTTGCGCGCTATCTGATAGATATGGATGACATAACAAAAAATATTATTATTCAGATGCTGGATACAGCAAAATCTGAGGGTGCTGATGCTGCTGAAGCAACATTGGTTAGAAATAAAGGTGTCGGTGTTGAAGTGCGCCTTGGCAAGTTTGAGTCTGTTGAGCATGCAGAAGATTTCCAGATCGGATTACGCGTATTTACCGGCCAGCAATCTGCAAGCATTTCCACCGGCAAAGTTGACACAGATGCTGTAAGAGCGCTGTGTCAGAGAGCTGTTGCGATGGCACGTCTTGCGCCAGCAGATCCCTATGCACGCCTTGCTTCCAAAGAAGAGCAAGCTGTTGAGCTACCAGATCTAGAGCTGTATGATCCTACTGAATTTACAGCCGAAACACTAACCGAAATGGCTCTTAAATGCGAAGAATCTGCACTTGGAATAGAAGGCATCACTAATTCCGAAGGTGCCTCTGCAGGGCAATCGACAGCTGAAATAGCGATTGCAACTAGCACTGGATTTACCGGCGAATATGAGCGCTCGTCTTTTAGTATTTCAGCTGCTGTTATTGCTGAAAAAGATGGAAGAATGGAAACCGATTATGACTTTAGCTCTACTGTTTATGCTGAGGATCTGATTGATGCTGAAAAAATTGGGGCATCTGCTGGTCAGCGAACTATTGGCAGAGTCGGGGCTAGAAGTGCTTCAACAGGACAATTCCCAGTTATATTTGACAGTCGCGTTTCCAAAAGCCTAACAGGTCATCTCGCAAGTGCTGTAAATGGTGCCAGCGTAGCTAGAGGGTCTAGTTTTCTGAAAGATAAAATGGGGCAAAAAATAGCGAGCAAATATATAACGCTCACAGATGATCCTTTGCGCCATCGCGGTCTTGGATCCCGCAGGTTTGATGGCGAAACATTGCCCGTAAAAAAACAACACCTTATAGAGGATGGCGTATTGCAAAGCTGGCTGCTTGATTTAGCAAGTGCGGCACAATTAGGATTAATGCCAACTGGAAATGCAAGCAGATCGCTATCATCACCGCCCCCCCCTGGCACCTCTAACTGCTTTATTGAAAATGGGACTGTCTCTTTAGAGGAGCTTATTGCTGATATTAAGGACGGGTTTCTAGTAACCGAATTTATCGGCAGCTCGGTTAGCCTTACAACAGGCGATTACAGCCGGGGTGCATCAGGCTTCTGGATAGAAAATGGGGAGATCACATACCCTGTAACTGAAGCTACCATTGCTGGAAATTTAAAAGAAATGTTTTTTGAATTAACACCTGCCAATGATATTGATCTTCGTTTTTCCACATCAGCGCCTAGCATTCGTGTTGACGGTATGATGGTTGCTGGTGGATGATTGTTAGTGGGCCCATTGCAAAACACTCTTGACTACCCGTACCAAGCGTCAAAATTTAAACGTTCTGGTTTAGCAGACTGGCTAGAGTTATATTTTCACGATCATGGGTTTCTAAGGATTGCTTTTCATAATCTGTATCAGATAGATAAAAATATGTGGCGGAGCAATCAGCCATCACCAAAGCAGATTGAAATTGCTCACAAAAATTTGGGAATAAAAACAATTTTGAATTTACGAGGACCTCGTGAATCTGGTGGCTGGCAATTAGAGGCTGAGGCTTGCGATAAAATGGGGATAGAACTTGTGAATTTCAGAGTTCGCTCCAGAGCAGCCCCTGAAAAAGAAATGTTGCTGAAACTACCTGAACTCTTCTCATCTATCCAGCACCCTACACTACTTCATTGTAAATCAGGTGCCGACAGAGCAGGCTTAATGTCCGCACTCTATGTGCTTATGGTTATGAAGCAACCCGCTATAGAAGCCTTAAAGCAGCTTTCATTTAAATATTTACATGTAAAGCAAGCAAAAACAGGGATCCTCGATGCTTTTATCGCATCTTATATTCCCTTTGACTCACAAGGCATGGAATTCATGCGCTGGGTAGAAGAAGTTTATGAGCCTGAAAAACTGGCACAGGAATTTAAAGCACAGCCACTAGCAACTCGCTTTGTTGATTCCATCCTAAAACGAGAATAATCCTCTCGATAATATCCAAACAACCAACTATTATGATACTTTTTTTACTTGGAGAATTGTTGCAGGGAAATCATTTTCGCATAGGCCCCTTTTTGCTCTAATAGACTTTCATGAGTGCCTGTTTCTATAATTCTGCCAGATGCCATAACATAAATCCTGTCTGCAGATTTAATCGTGGCAAGCCGATGTGCGATAATAAGGCTCGTGCGTCCCTGCTTTGATTGCTCTAATGCGTCTTGAACCAGCTGTTCTGATTGTGCATCAAGTGCTGATGTTGCCTCATCCATTAATAAAATTGGGGCGTCTTTTAATATGGCTCTTGCAATTGCGATGCGTTGTCTCTGGCCACCAGAAAGAAGGTTTCCTTGCGGGCCAACATTTGTGTGATAGCCTTGCGGCAACGCTGTGATAAACCCATCTGCTGCCGCTTTTCTGGCAGCCTCACTAATATCCGTCTCGCGTGCATCTGGTTTGCCAAATCCAATATTTGCCATAACCGTATCATCAAACAATATAGAATCCTGACTGATAAGCGCAATATGCGCGCGCAGACTATGAATACTAATCTGCTTTATATTAAGTTTGTTGATAGAGATAATACCTTTGTCAGAATCAAAAAACCTGGGAATAAGGTTCATTATAGTAGTTTTTCCAGCACCACTTTCACCTACCAGTGCGACCGTTTCACCAGCTTTTATCGTAAATGTTACATCCTGCAATATAGGCGCGGTATCATATGAGAAAGATATATTTGAAAATTCAATTTCGGCTTTTTCTGCATTCAAATCTATCGCATTTTTTTCTGACTGAATATCAGGTTCAGTAGCAAGTAATTCAAGAGCTCTATTAGCAGCTGAGACCCCTTCTTGTGTAACTGCATTGAGCGTTCCAAGCGCCCTTACAGGCTGAACAAGCATTAGAAGCGCTGTTATAAAACCGAGTACATCGCCAACCAGCATTTCACCATTACTAACGCGCCAGCTTGCCACACCAACAACCCCCGCAATAGCAATCCCGCCCAAAACTTCCAACACAGGATCTATTCGAGCTCTGCCTGACAATAAGGAGAGATAAGCAGATTTGAGTTTATCAAAACTCTGTGTTGCTCTGAATTTCTGGCTATCTTCAAGCTCGTATGCCTTAATCATTCTGCTACCACCAATAATCTCAGATATAACCGAAGTCATCTCCTCCATAGTTATCTGCAAACGCTTTGCATGGCCGCGCTGTTTACGCCCGATACGCAAAATTGGTTGGAACGCGATAGGGTAAATTGCAAGCACCAAGACGGAAAGCCAAAAATCAAACCAAAATAGCATTCCAATCATTACAAGAATGGTCAGTGAGTCTCTTATTAGGTTGTTGGATAATCTTACCACGGCCTCCTTTATTAGATTTACATCATTCATAATCCGAGAGATAAAAACACCAGATGAGTGCTGCGATATAACGCTAAGATCTGCGATAATAAGATGGCTCATCATTTTAGTTTGCATTGCCGTTGCAATAGATTGTGCAAACTGATTTACGGTTATAATTTGCAAATACATTGCAACCGCTTTTATTAACGCAATGCAGATGATGCTGAGCGAAACGAGGGTTAGGAAATTATACTGAAAAATAGTTTTCTCACCTGCTAGGTGATTGAAAACTTGTTGTATTATGGCAGGATAAACACCGCCTGAAACGGCAACGATGACCATCAGAAAAATTGCAAAAGCAAACAAACCAGTAAACGGTTTTGCAAAACCCTTCCAGATTTCCTGTATAACTTCAAATGTTTTCTTTGATGCGTTTGTCATCACCATCCTTTAATATAGAATGACATCTACTCTGGTTTACTTTGGTTCACTTTGGTTTTTAATCACGTTATTTTTGCTCGCTATTAGTGTCTTTTTATCACATTATGCGCAAATAATTTCTTTATTTATGCAAAAACCTCATTATCTCAGCAAATTGCGATATTTGTGAAGACGTGATAGAAAAATCTATGATAGTGGAATTGTTCCACAGTTTCATGTAACTGCCAACCTTAGCTTTGTTGCCCCATATATGCTTAAAAAACTAAGCCATTCCATGATAGGTCAAACGCTGTTCTCGCTTGTATTTGCGTGCATTATTTTTATTCTGGGGATAACCGTTAAATGGCGGCATGAAAACCGCCCTGTTTATCAATTGGTAAAACAACATAAAAAACCCTATATAATCATCTCTTGGCATGAACATATATTGGGTATGACTTGGAATCTGCCAAGACCTATTACAACGCTAAACTCGCCTCACTCAGATGGCAGAATACTTGGGAAAGCGGTTCAGATGGTTGGGCTTAACGTGGTCTGGGGCTCTTCTAACAAGCAAGCCCTCACTAGTCTCCGTCAGCTTGCCAAGGAACTTAAAAAAGGGCGCAATGTTGGGATTACGCCTGACGGGCCTCGCGGTCCAGCAAGAACACTTGCGATGGGCCCGATAGCACTAGCCCATATGAGCGATATTGAAATTATTCCAGTGGTGTTTGCAGCTGATAGACAATGGCTTCTGAGAAGCTGGGATAGAACTAGGATCCCAAAGCCTTTCAGTAACGCTATTATTTTATGGGGCGACCCGATTAGGCTTGATATGCTAAATACGGCGAAGAGAACACAGATATCAAAACAATCTCTTGAGAATTGGCGTTGTCAAATTGAAGATAGATTAAATGCATTAACCCAAAAATGTGATGAGCTCTGTGCTAAATCTTTTAAAACAAACTCCCGCAAAAAAAGGGCACCATAGAGATGCACATCAACCCTCTTGCTTATCAGATTTTCTGGATTCTGCTGGAACCTTTTATTCGATTATATTTGTATGTGCGCATTAGCCAGAAAAAAGAGAATAAAACGCGTATAAAAGAGCGGTTTGGTCATGGGTATAAATCCAGCCGTCCTCACGGCACCTTAATCTGGTTGCACGCCGTATCTCTTGGGGAGTCTAACGCGGCTATTAATTTAGTTACACATTTTAGAGAGATGCGTTCTGAATGGCGTTTCCTTATAACCACAAATACCATAGCAGCGGCAGACTATGTTGAGAAGAGTTGTGCCGACATGCCTGTTACACATATATTCCAGCCATTAGACCACCCGCGATGGGTATCCAGCTTTTTAGAATATTGGAAACCAAATGGCGCTATATTTTTGGAATCTGATTTCTGGTTTAATTTAGTCACTAACGCTAGCAACAAACAACTTCCTGTCATTTTTGCTTCAAGCCAAATATCACACATTGCAAAAGCCAGATGGCAGAAAAACCCATCACTAGCAAGAAAGTTATTTTCCAGCCCATCCTTGATTTTAGCTATCGACGATAAACAGAAAAACAACTTCGAGGCATTAGCTGGGGATATTAAAAATAACAATACTCAAACCGTAAGAATTGTCGGCTCCCTTAAAAGCAGAATTTCCAATAATGGATTAAATTCGGCTTATGAAGAAGCTTTGAGACACTATGCCAAACAAGCTGGGTGCACTTTTATACTGGCTGCCTCAACCCATGAGAATGAAGAACGGCTTATCGCCAAAGCTGTTGCGAAATTAACCAATGCAGATGAGTATCAATTGATATTTGCCCCGCGTCATCCACACAGAGCAGCAGAAATAATAAACCAACTAGGCATGATGCCACAACGCTCGCAAGGTGAATTGCCGCTACGCCAAAACCCCTATTTTTTAAGTGATAGCTTTGGCGAAATGAAAAGCTTGTATAATGTGGCAGATATCATAATAATCGGGGGAAGTTTTTTTCATTCTGGGGGCCATAATCCCATTGAGCCGGCACTCGCTGGAAAGCCTATGATTTGCGGTAAATCCATCTTTAATAACGAGGCTGATTATATTGATTTAATAAAGGCTGGGATTATTCGCCAAATTGACTCCAATGAAACACTAGATGAAACATTAAATGAGATTCTACAATCCGATAAAGCAATGTTGCAGGCTATTATCAAAGGACAGGAAATTGCTCAAGAGGCTTGCACGCGTCCTGCAAAAGCGGCACATTATATCGTATCAACCATAGAGAAATAATCTACAATGCCATTGAAAACACCGAAATTTTGGTCAGGACTAAACTGGCAATCCATTCTTTTGTTTCCACTTAGTTTTATATGGCGCCTTGGTCACTACATAAATCAGAAAAACGCGCACCCTCAAAAAAGTGATATACCCGTAATTTGTGTTGGTAATCTTACTGTTGGTGGAAGTGGTAAAACGCCAGTTGTAATAACGCTATGCCGATTTTTGTCTGGCATTGACAAGTCGCCATCTGTGTTAACGCGCGGATTTGGCGGGCGTGAGAAAGGGCCTATTTTTGTAAATTCTAATCTTCATCAATCTGTAGATGTTGGGGATGAGCCTTTAATGATGTCAAATTCAAATACTGTTTGTGTAAGCCGCAATAGGCCCGCTGGTGCTGCTTTTATTTCATCTGAAAAAGAACTTGATTGTGTTGTAATGGATGATGGCCTGCAAAACCCAACCTTAGAAAAAGATCTAAATATTGCTGTTTTCGATGGAAAATTTGGGATTGGAAATGGTCTTTTATTACCAGCAGGGCCAATGCGGGAGCCGTTAGATGATGGATTAAAAAACGTAGATATGGTTATTTTTAATGGAGAGGATGAAACAGGCTTAACACAAAAATTCCATCACATATTCCAATATTTACAGGTAAACTTCGCCCAGATGATGAAATTATCGAACATCTGAAAGGCAGACCTGTTTACGGCTTTGCAGGCATTGGAAATCCTTCTCGTTTTTTCAAAACGCTCCAAAATATCGAAGCTGATATTGTTGGTGAAGTCCATTTTGCAGATCACCACCCCTATACCGATACTGATATGTCACAATTATATGAGGACGCAAAGCAGGCGGGCTCTGAGCTTGTTACCACTCAAAAGGACTGGATGAGATTGCCTGCGGAGTGGCGGGAACGGGTATTGACTGTGCCTGTAAGAATTCATTTCTCTTCAGCTGATTGTATAAAAATAGTGTCCCTTCTGGAGACAACATTCAAAAATGTCCTTTCATCGCAATAATAATATAAAGCAGTTTTTTATTCGTTATATAAGTTGGCCTATCGAGGCGGTATTTTTGTTTTTTGCGCTTCTTATTTTGCGCATAATTCCAATTGATATTGCCAGTGCTTCAACAGGATGGCTTGGCTCAAAAATCGGCCCCCATACAAGCTGGCATAAGCGCGCAAATGCTAACTTAAGGCTTGCTATGCCAGAGCTCACAGAACAAAAACGCCTTGAGATATTGACTGGCATGTGGTGGAATCTTGGTCGCAATATAGGGGAGTTTCCTCATACGCTCGCATTAATGAATTCACCTAGTAGGGTTAAGATTGAAGGCTTAGATAAAATTTCAGCGTGCGAGCAAGGTAGTATTATTATTGGCTCACATCTGGCAAACTGGGAGGTCGTGCCAACGACCCTTAAACGACTTAACCGAAAATCAGGTATTGTCTATCGCCCTCTTAATAATCCGGTTGCAGATTTTCTTATTCAAAAACGCCAAAGATATTTAAATGCTGAGTTTTTTCTAAAAGGCCGTGAAGGTGCCAAAGGAATGCTTGCGACTATTAAGGCAAATGGAATTGTTGCTTTATTAATTGACCAGCAACTTCGTGAGGGGCGTATGGTTCCATTTTTTGGAGTACCTGTAAAAACACCTGTCGCCCACATAAAAATCGCTGCCAAACAACAAATAAAACTCTTTCCGCTTGAGACTATCCGAATCAAAGGCGCTTTCTATAAAATGATTGTTCACGAGCCAATTACGATAAGCAAAACAGCTTCGGATGACGAAATACTTGCCATCGCCTTGCAGATTAATAAATTATTAGAAAGCTGGATAAAAGAGCGACCAGAACAATGGTTATGGCCTCATCGGCGCTGGGGAAGAATTAAAGGCTAGAACAATTTGGGTTGTGTGGTTATAGCTTGATCGTCAGCTGAAACTTTTTTATTTTGCGTTTGACTCTGCCGTGAGATATTGGCTTTTGCACTACCATCTGAAATCTTCTCAGGGTCAAGCTGTGCGTGTCTTGTTGCATCAAAAAACTGCAAATTTATAAGTGCGCCAGTCGCTGCATCCTTTGATTGCTTTATAGGATTGCCATCTAAATCAGTTACAAGCACAAACCCTTTTTCTAAAACTCGCTTGAATGAAAAAGCATTTAGCAATTGTTCGTATCTTAAGATTGTCTGCTCTGAGTTTGAAAGCTTTTTGTCTATTTGGGCACGCATGCGCTCATTTGCGGCGATAATTCGGGTTTGAATATCCCCTAATTTTTGAATTGGGGTTGGCAATCGCTGAAACAAGCTTGCTAGCTTAAATTGCTTATTACTCAGAATATTTTGCACATTTTTTTCAATTTTTTCATTTAATATATCTATCCTCTGACTAAGTTGATTAATCTGGTCAGATGGGTGTATCAGACCCCGAAATGCGGCGGTAAGCTGATTAACTTTAAAATTTAATTTTCTATCCAAGGCAAGGCTGGCTCTGGAATTAAGTTCTGATATTCGGGCAACCAGTTCTGTTAACACTGGTGTTGCCATTTCTGCCGCAGCAGTTGGGGTAGGCGCTCTTTTATCTGATACATAGTCTATTAGCGTCGTATCCGTTTCATGCCCGACAGCAGATATAACTGCTATCTTACTCTCAAACACAGCTCTTACAACGATTTCCTCATTAAAACACCACAGATCTTCAAGCGATCCACCGCCGCGCGCAACAATAATAAGGTCTGGTTTTGGCACTTGCCCATCCTCGCGCATTTGGTTGAATGCTTTTATTGCACGTGCGATATGCTGTTCTACGCCCCTACCTTGAACAGGGACTGGCGCTACCAAAACACGGGTGCCAAAACGTTCTGACAATCGATGAAGTATATCTCTTATGACAGCACCTGTCGGAGATGTTACAACGCCTATAACAGACGGCAGATAGGGAATTTCCTGCTTGCGATCTTCAGCAAACAACCCTTCTGTTTGAAGTCGTTGCCTTAAAGCCTCAAGCTGTTTTAACAATGCGCCTTCACCTGCAAATTCAATTTGAGTAACATTGAGCTGATAGCGTGACTGACCTGCAAAAGTTGTTAATTTTCCTGTGCAAATTACATCCATGCCCTCTTCTGGCTGAATATTTATTTGGCTGAGCTGTCCTTTCCAAATAACCGAAGCAAGTGTTACATTCACATCTTTTAAGCTGAAATATATATGCCCAGAGCCTGGAAAAGCAGGCTTAGAGATTTCACCGCGAACTCTTACAAACTCGAAATTGGACTCAATAGCGCGTTTAACCGCATTTGATAAATCAGCAACCGAATATATAGGCTGGTTTGAAAGACTGTCTGATTGTGAGGGAATAAGGTTTGTCATTTGAAATCCATTGTTCTAGCGCTCTTTTTATGGCACAGATATATCCTAAAAGACAACGGGTTCGTTATCTATAATATACCCCAACTTTAAAGGGTAGACACCCTTTTTTGGGGTTATCTTTTGGACAGCTAGGTATGAATATATTAATTATTGGAGGCGGCGGGCGAGAACATGCACTTGCGCGCGCAATTTCAACATCACAAAAATGT
>JAACDT010000142.1 GCA_009936885.1 Alphaproteobacteria bacterium | reverse complement strand
TGGAAATGTTTTTTTGTTTGTGATTGCTTTTATTATTTTTTTAGTTGCTGCATTTATTTTATTTAATTAGTTTGCTTGTACGTTGGGGGGGCTCTGGGGGGGCTCTGCAGAAAAACTATGCCTTATCAGGATAAGGGCTAACTTTTTAAGCCGGTGGTTAATAGAAGTTAAGTTTCTAATCTAGTTTGAAGATGCTTATAAAAGCGTTTTTAGCACTTCTTATTTTTCCAAGCTATTATGGATAGTTATGTGCATTGTTGACACATTCAATAGTTATAATCTGGTAATCCTGATATATCTATTCTAGGCTATTCGTCAAAAATGATATTAGGAAACTATTGATGCGGGTATTTATACTATTTATTTCCTTGATAATTGGGAGCGCTACTAGTGCATATGCAGAACGCCTAAAATTTAACCATATTATTATTGATAATGCATGGATCAAAGACACCCCTCCAAATCACAAAACAACCGCAGGATACCTTACAATTGAAAACCTCGGTGATACGGATGAGAGATTGCTGTCTGTATCTAGCTCTTTTGCTGCCAAAGGAGAAATTCAACAGATGGAGATGGATGGCGAGGTAATGAAAATGAGGCCTATACCAGATGGATTAATTATCCCAGCTGGCGAGATCATATATCTAAAGCCAGGCAGTTTTCATCTAATGTTTATGAAGCTTAATATGCAAATAATCCCGATGCAAACGCTTGAATTAACTTTAACTTTTGAAAATTTGGGTTCTGTGATAATACCAGCTACTGTTGAATCTGCTCCCACTAGTGATAATCCGAGTTCAAAAAAATATAATCATTAAACCTCATAGATACTACCAACAGTGCGAAAATTGCATTTCCAATAGCAATTATTAGTACTATTTAGGCGCAGCTTTTTTTAGTATCAACATAGCACAGGTTAAAACTTGTATTAAAACACAATTTCTCCCCAGACATATTGTGCAAACAAAAGAGTTGGTCCCTATCCTCCAGCTCACCCCCTTATTGAAATTATTCTTTGCGTGCAAAGTTTCAAAGAGGTGCTATCGGAATAAGAGCCCTAATTTGCTCATTTTTGTGGGTTCGCGAATGGTTATTAATTTGCTATGACACTTCTGGATGAAACATTTAACACTCTTTTAGAAATCAGATAGGGGAAAGATATGGCCGTCAAAGTAGCAATTAATGGATTTGGCCGGATAGGCAGAAATGTATTTAGAGCAATTATTGAAAATCCAAGAAGTGATGTGGAAATTATTGCTGTAAATACAATCCCGTCTCTTTCTGACTCTGCATATCTTCTAGAATTTGATTCTGTACATGGCAGGTTGCCAAATCCTGTCACTATAGAAGGCGATATGATGCATGTTGCAGGCAACAAGGTTCGGTTTTTGAGCGAACGTGACCCAGAAGCTCTTGATTGGGGCGCGCTTGGGGTAGATGTTGTTATGGAATGTACTGGCATTTTTACTGATGCTGATAAAGCTGCTGTGCATTTGAGAGGAGGCGCAAACAAAGTGCTTGTTTCTGCTCCTTCCAAAGGAGCTGACTTAACCGTGGTATATGGTGTAAATCACACCCTTATATCACCAGCACATAAAATCATCTCAAATGCGTCTTGCACAACTAATTGCCTAGCGCCAATTGCGCATATTCTGCATAATACATGTGGTGTGAAACAAGGTTTCATGACCACAATTCACAGCTACACAGGCGACCAACGTATTCTGGACACAGAACATAAGGATTTATATCGCTCGCGTGCGGCTGCCTTAAACATGATCCCTACCACAACAGGCGCTGCAAAGGCTGTCGGACTTGTTTTACCAGCGCTAGACGGCAAGCTTGATGGGGTTGCTATTCGTGTTCCAACGCCAAATGTATCTGCAGTTGATTTTGTGTTTGAACCCATTAAGCAAACATCTGCTGATGAAATAAATCAATTTATTAAAATAGCTGCTAATGGCGAATTAAAAGGCGTTTTAGATTTTACAGAACGTGAGTTGGTATCAACAGATTTTAATCATCACCCAGCATCTTCAATAGCCCACATTGACCAAACACGGGTAATGCCAGATGGAATGACACGCATTTTCAGCTGGTATGATAATGAATGGGGTTTCTCTAACAGAATGCTTGATACGGTATCCTGTATGGGATGATCGCATCCCTTATATTCATAATCAGTAATTAAAAAAAACGGCCTAAAGGCCGTTTTTAATTCTCTAATATCAGCTTTATTAAGCGTTAATATCAAACCTATCCGCGTTCATTACTTTATTCCACGCATCAATAAAATCAGTTATGAATTTATCATTTGAGTCGCTCTGAGCATATAATTCAGCTAATGCACGAAGCTGAGAGTTCGAGCCAAAAACAAGATCCGTTTTACTTGCTTTGAATTTAACTTCTCCAGTTGTTCGCGATGTTGCTTGATACGCGCCATCAACAGATGGTTTCCACTGATTATCAATATCCAAAAGCTTTACAAAATGATCATTATTCAAACTATTAGGAGAATCAGTTAAAATACCATTTCCATCATAACTAATGCCAATAGATCTCATTCCGCCGATAAGGACTGTCATCTCTGGCCCTGTTAGCCCAAGCAATTGTGCCTTGTCGAGCATGACTTCCGCCGAATTATACGCATAGTTCTTATTCTCATAATTTCTAAACGCATCTGCAATAGGCTCCAGAACATCAAACGAGGCTGCATCCGTCTGCTCTTGGGTTGCATCTCCTCGACCAGGCATAAATGGAACAGTGCGACGAGTTGCTTTTTCTAAACCAACATTACCAGCAAGAACGATAACATCTGCAAGTGATGCGCCTGATTGCGCTGCTATCGGACGCAAAATATCAAGCACGGCTGCAAGCTGTTCTGGTTTATTGACCTGCCAATCTTTTTGAGGGGCAAGTTGAATACGAGCACCATTAGCACCGCCACGCATATCTGTTTCCCTGAAGGTGGATGCACTTGCCCATGCTGTTTCGACCATTTGCTGAATAGTCAAACCAGAATCAGAGATTTTTGCCTTTACAATATCTACATCATAATCTGAGCCTCCAGCATTAACCGGATCCTGCCAAATTAACTCTTCTTCAGGCACCTCAGGTCCGACATAGCGCGATTTTGGCCCCATATCACGATGCAGTAATTTAAACCAAGCCCGTGCAAATGCATCTGCAAAATAGTCTGGGTTTGAATGAAAACGCTCAGATATTTCACGGTAGGAAGGGTCTTCTCGCATCGCCATATCTGCTGTTGTCATCATTGTAGTAACACGACGAGAACCATCATGTGCGGCAGGAGCAAGATGCTCTTCTTTCGGGTTTACAGGGTGCCATTGAAATGCACCTGCAGGGCTTTTCACTAATTCCCATTCATATCCTAAAAGCAGATCAAAATATCCATTATCCCACTTAGTTGGATTACTTGTCCAAGCGCCTTCAATACCACTTGTTATCGTATCATCGCCTACACCTGACTGATATAGATTTTTCCAGCCAAAACCCATTTGCTCAACGGGGGAGCCTTCAGGTTCTGCACCTACATATTTTCCAGGATCAGCTGCACCATGCGCCTTACCAAAGGTATGTCCTCCAGCGGTTAGGGCAACTGTCTCTTCATCATTCATTGCCATTCTTGCAAAGGTTTCTCTGATATCTTTTGCACTCGCCAATGGATCTGGATTTCCGTCTGGACCTTCGGGATTCACATAAATAAGTCCCATCTGGACAGCACCAAGTGGCATTTCAAGCTCTCTGTCGCCTGTATAACGTGCGTTATCGAGCCATTCATCTTCGCGGCCCCAATATATATCTAATGGCGGTGCATAAATATCTTCCCTGCCACCACTAAATCCAAATGTTTTGCCCCCCATTGATTCTATGGCAACATTTCCGGTCAAAATGAACAAATCAGCCCAACTGATTTTATTGCCGTATTTTTGTTTAATAGGCCATAATAAGCGTCTGGCTTTATCTAGATTTCCATTATCAGGCCAGCTATTTAACGGCGCAAATCGCTGGTCACCTGTTCCGCCGCCACCGCGGCCATCAGACGTTCTGTAGGTTCCAGCTGCATGCCATGTCATTCTGATAAAGAACGGACCATAATGTCCATAATCCGCAGGCCACCATTCTTGCGACTCTGTCATTAAATCAGTTAAATCTCTCTTCAGTGCATAATAATCTAGTTTTTTAAATTCTTCTTTATAACTAAATTCAGCGCCCATAGGGCTTGAGCGCTTATCATTTTGATGCAAAATGCCAATGTTTAGCTGATTTGGCCACCAATCCTTATTCGTCCTAATCGTGCTACTATTGCTGGTAGCAGAACCGTGCATCACGGGGCATTTGTCTAACTCATTCATATGGTGTCTCCTAGTTTTGCTAAGCCACTCGACAATTTATCAAGCGTTTTAATTGCGCACGGCAGATTTCAAGTTTGAATTCATT
>JAACDT010000141.1 GCA_009936885.1 Alphaproteobacteria bacterium | reverse complement strand
GAGTCTGATAACAACGGTTACTGCAAATGTGTCACCTGTGGCTGTATACGAAGATGGAACGAGGGAATGCAAGGCGGTCATTTTATTGCCAAAGGCAAAGGCGGTACCAATCAGTGGGCATTAGATGAGAGAAACGTACATCCACAGTGTGCTGAGTGCAACTCATTCGGTATGAAGTATCACAACAAGCAAGCTCGATATGCAGTTTATATGATAAGGCGGTATGGTCCAGAGCTGGTTGATATGATGACGTTACAAAACAAAGTCACTAAGTACAGCAAAGGTGAGTTGTTGTTGTTAACAGATAAGTGGAAAAAGGAAATCAAATTTCATTTAGACAGAATAGGGAATTGAACACGCCTTGCAACTATCTGTTTTTAATGCAAAAAAAAGAGGGCCGAAGCCCCCTTAATTTAATTACGATACTTGGCAAACGCATCCGACAATGCATAGTTTGTCAAATCTTTTTCCAACTCCAACTGAGCTACTGAGTGTGGTCGCTCTGTTGGTCTGAGCTGAGCATGAGCCATATGACTAATCAGATGTACCATGTCAGGCCAGCCCTTACGACCCCAATCATCTTCTCGGCTGGGATTCACTACGATAACTGATCGGTTTGTGTAACCCTTCCACCAAGTGTATTGGTTTTTGCGATTAACAATGACCCACTTGCCTTTGAATGCTTTACCAAATGCTTTTCGGTATAGCTTCTTGCAACCAGAGATTGCTGTTTTATCATCTGGCTGTTGGTCGCTGTAAAGCAACCCAGCTTGTCGCCACTTGTTGTTAATCAATCTATCGTATTCACTATCATGTGACATAACATACTCTCCTGAGTTAAAAGGTGAATTGATTGGTCTGCTTTGTTAAAGAGCGTTTTGCGCGATGGCATAGCCATTATATCATAATATAATAGTGATGTAAACCACTGATTCGTATGGCATTTTAAGATTTTGACAAAATAATTAAAAAAAATTCGTCAAAAGTGTTTACAGGGTTATATTTTTGTATAATAATGTCATCATTGTTTGGAATAACCCAGACATTCTCAGGAGAGCAAAAAAATGAAAGCATATCCAATTACACAAAACCTTAAAGAAGCAATCATCGAAGAGCAAAATCTTCGAGCTAGAACAGGCGAGTTCTGGTGCAGATTCAAGCCAATTGAAGGTACTGATTACTTAGGCTTAGCTGAAAACAACCTAACAGCAGTACTTCAACACCTTCTTAGAAAACGAGCTTCTTTATTGCGTGATGGCTTTACTTGGGATTCACAGCCAATTCAACGAAACAAAGAAATGTTCCAAGAAGTAACAGACTTAATTTTTCAATAACATTTATCAGGGGTCGCAAGACCCCATCACTTAGGAGAAGCAAAATGAATGCATCAAATATCTTAACTCAAGGCCAACTACAAAAACGTGTTCCAGCGGCTTTCGCTACTGAAGCACACCCAGAGCGATCTGACAGATACCAGCTTGTTGATACTCAGGGTATCATTACTGCTTTTGCAGACGAGGGTTGGTTTCCAACTTATGCCAGCCAAGTAGGGGCAAGCGATACTGGCAAACACATGATTCGTTTTCGTCAAGATGGCGGCAAGTCTTTAACTCAGGTTGATGAAACCCGTACCGAAATCGTTTTGTTAAACAGCCATAACGGTACCAGCACTATGAAATTAGATGCTGGCGTGTATCGACTTGCTTGTGCTAACGGCATGATTGTTTGTGATAGCAAAATTGACACATACTCAATACAGCACTTCACACGCAATGCTGATTTAATCAAAGAAGCGATTAACGGTATTATGACCCAGACCCCAATTATTGCTGAATCAGTCGAGCGATTTTCTTCTATCCAAATGGATATGTCACAGCGGTTATCATTTGCACAAGATTGTTTGGAAATTATCCAGCCACGATCTAAAGATGATAAAAAAGTTACTGTGTATGATGTTGAGGGGATGATTAAGCCAATTCGATACAGTGACGAAGAGCCAACTCTTTGGAATTCACTTAACTGCATTCAAGAGAAAATCATCAGAGGCGGTATCACTGGCTTCTCAACTAACGAACAAGGCAGAACGCGTCAGGTAACACGCAAGCCTATTACTTCAATTGATACCAACAAGCGTGTTAACAAGCGCCTTTGGAATGCGGCTAATGAGTTTTATGAAAAAATGGTCGCATAATTTAATATAATCATATTATAATAAGGGCTTCTAATTCAGGAGCCTTTTTTTTATGTCAAATTTGAAGATTAGTTATATCGACACATCATCTGTCAAGCCATACGAACACAATGCTCGAAAGCATAATCCGTCACAGATTGAGATGATTGCAAAAAGCATCAGCAAGTTCGGCTTTAACAACCCTGTTTTAAGTGAAGAAAGCAATGTGCTTGTAGCTGGCCATGGTCGATTAGAGGCGGCACAATCTATGGGTAGGGAAACAATCCCTGCTATCACTTTAATCGGTCTAACAGACGCAGAGAAACGTGCATATGT
>JAACDT010000017.1 GCA_009936885.1 Alphaproteobacteria bacterium | reverse complement strand
GCTTCAAAATCCTCATAGGTAACTAAATTAGCGTTGTTTTGGCTGCGCTCCTCACGTGCATTCATCATGTTTTTTACATCTGAGCGCATATCATTAACAAGAGATGCCGCACCTTTTGCCATTTGACCTATATCTGAGATAATGGTTGATCCTTGTTTCATCATTTTTCCCTTGAGAATTTATAGCTTTTAAGTGTAAATCGCTTCATTTATAGAAATAATGCGTCTTTGACCTAATGACAATAGCGCGATAGAAGACAGCACGATTATATTATAAGAATTAGCGTATAAAGTACGGAGCGAAACGGCGTTGTAACAGTATTTATGTAGGAAAAAAATGAATAAACAATGGTTTACATTTCCAGATATTGATGAGGTTGCGATATATCTTGGACCGCTAAAAATTTATTGGTACGCACTTGCCTATCTAGCAGGAATTATCATCGCTATGATGCTAATGAACCGAGAGGCAAGAAAAAGCGAGACGCCTTTTGTAGTCGATGATATTGCCAGACTTACCAATAATTGTGTTTTGGGTATTATTATCGGAGGACGGCTTGGGTTTGTTTTGCTTTACAATGCTGAGTATTATCTATCAGCGCCATTAGAAATATTTAAGTTTTGGAATGGCGGCATGTCATTTCATGGCGGCTTTTTGGGTGTTATTGCCGCCACTATGCTAACGGTTAGAAAAACAAGGATTCCATTTTTTTCTATTAGCGATCTTCTTGTTTGCGTAGCTCCGATAGGGTTATTTTTTGGCCGAATTGCCAATTTTATCAATGGCGAGTTATTTGGAAGAATAACAGAGCATCCCGTTGGTATAGTCTTCCCTGATGGAGGCCCGCTACCAAGACACCCAAGCCAGCTTTATGAAGCATTCCTTGAAGGATTTTTGATATTTATTATCCTAAACGGTCTAAGGTTTTTAAAACTAAATTTGCCAGCTGGCTTTCTAACTGGGCTTTTCTTTATCTTATATGGAACTGGACGCATTCTTGCAGAATTTACACGAGAACCAAACGCTCATATAGGTTTTATAACTACCATAGGGAATATTCAAATTACCATTGGTCAGGCATTATCTGCGCCAATACTACTAACTGGCGTCATCTTGCTCTATCTAAGTTTGAAACATAAATCAAATTTAAAATGAGAATAATGTGAGTTCAGAAAAATTTCGTGAATGGGCGAAAAAAGAGATTTCTAAAACTGGTCCTTTGCACCTTTCTGACGCTATTAGTGCTGCATTGACCCATCCAGATTTTGGCTATTATCATTCAGAAGAGATAATTGGCAGCAAGGGAGATTTTATTACAGCGCCTGAGGTAAGCCAAATGTTTGGTGAATTAGTTGGCGCTTTTCTGGCTTATATTTGGGAGCAGTCTGGCCGGCCTGCAAATAGTCTGCTATGCGAGTTTGGACCTGGACGAGGTACATTAAGCGCTGACATTAATTCCGCACTAGCTCAAATCTCGCCACAATTTTCTGGCTCACCGCTACATCTAATTGAAACCAGCAATTCTCTTCGAGAAATACAGAAAACCACTCTTAAAAGACAAACTGTATGTTGGCATAATGATTTCAAGAAAATACCAAACCAGCCATTATTTGCTGTTGCAAACGAGTTTTTTGACGCGCTTGGCGTTAACCAAGCTATTTTTGATGGTACGGATTGGCGGCATCGACTTTTAGATTTCCACACACAGTTTGAATTGGTAAGAGGCCCTATCTTGAGCAATGCTGAGTTAGAAGCATTCAATGCGATTTCACTTAAAAACCAAAACTCTAAAAACCAAGAGAATGGAACAATAATAGAATATTCTCCTAAAACAGCTCAAATTAGTGCTGAAATTGCCCTGCATATAAAGCAATTTGGCGGCGCTTTTTTAATCATCGATTATGGAAAATCTAACCAGATAGGAGATACAATCCAAGCTGTTTCAAATCACAAACCTGTAGAGCCATGGTCTAATGCAGGTAATGCAGATATATCTCACTGGGTGGATTTTGATTGTATAAAACGATCGAGCGAAAATGCAGGTGCGCGCTTTATTGGGCCGGTATCACAATCACAATTCTTTACACAAATTGGCATTAAACAAAGAGCTGAAATGCTAGCAAACTCGCAAAATCCAGAAATTAACAGAGCCCTGTTTGCAGCTGTTGACAGGTTAATATCTCCAGCTCATATGGGAAATCTATTTCAGGTTGGATTGATCATTCCCGCAGGAGAGGGCTTGCCACCTGGCTTTCAAGCTGAGTAATGTAGCCATAGATTAAAATTCTTATCTATGAAACCTAAAGGTATATGAAAAATGCACTCCTTTCAGCTCCATAAATCATATACTGGTGCTGCATATTATCAGCATGAGCTACTATCTTCAGACATGCTTATTCACGGGTTCTTTACTAGCAAGGGTGGCGTGTCAAAAGGCGTTTTTTCTGGGCTTAATAGTGCCTTGAATTCTGGTGACCAGATTAGTGACGTTAATAAAAACAGGCAAATCGTCACGCAGAGCATGACTCATAATAAATATCAGCTTATTACCCTTAACCAAATACATGGGAATAGAGTTATAACCATAGATAGCTTCGATAGTGGAAGATCCCTTGATAATAGACAGCCCGTTTCTGGTCTTCAGGCTGATGGCCTTGTTACAAAGAGAAAAGATGTGCTGCTTGGGATATTAACAGCTGATTGTGCCCCTATATTAATGGCAGATAACAAAGCGGGGGTGATAGGAGCATGCCATGCAGGCTGGAGAGGTGCTGCTTCGGGTATAATTGAAAAAACCCTTCTTGCAATGTACAAAATTGGGGCAAAAAGGCAGGATATTTGTTGCATAGTTGGGCCCGCTATAGCGCAAAAAAATTATCAGGTTGGGCCTGATTTGAGGAATAGTGTTTTAGAGAAATATCCATCTGCTTTTGAACTTTTTGCGCCTGACACGCAAGGAAGTATGATATCTGGTGAAAATAAGTTTCTGTTTGATTTGCAAGGTTTCTGCTTAACGGTCCTAGAACACGCAACGATAAAAAATCATGCTATTATTAATGTCGATACTTATCAAAATAAGGATTTATTATATAGCTATCGTCTTTCGTGTCATATTCAAGAACAGCAATATGGCCGGCAAATATCGGTAATTGGACTAAGATAGAGGTTGTAATGCCGCATTTATGGATGTTCTTTTTATTTTGTTTTATTGGATTATTAGCGTCCTGTTTCATGGGCTGATCTATGTATAATCTTCGCTTGTCATAATACTATCTGATTGTTAAACAAATTAAACATAAACATAAAAATAGGTATCCATTAATGAAGGTCTTATCGTGTAATTCAAATCGACCCCTTGCGGAAGCTATTGCAGCCTATCTTGATGTATCCCTCACAGAAGCGGATGTAAGACGCTTTGCTGATATGGAAGTGTTTGTTGAAATTCATGAGAATGTAAGGGGTGAGGATGTCTTCGTAGTTCAATCCACCTCTTACCCAGCTAATGATAATATAATGGAGCTTCTGGTTTGTTTAGATGCGCTTCGGCGCGGTTCTGCAAGACGCGTTACCGCTGTTCTTCCCTATTACGGATATGCAAGACAGGATAGAAAATCAGGGCCTCGTACACCAATTTCTGCAAAACTTCTTGCTAACTTAATTACTTCGGCTGGCGCAGATAGGGTTTTAACCATAGACCTGCATGCGGCTCAAATTCAGGGATTTTTTGATATTCCTGCAGATAACTTATATTCCGCACCTGTTTTTAAGTCTGATATTAGCGCTCGTTATAAATCAGAAGATTTAGTCGTTGTCTCTCCTGATGTTGGCGGTGTTATTCGGGCACGAGCAATTGCTAGTAGAATCGAAGCCGACCTTGCCATTATCGACAAAAGAAGGCCACGCGCAGGCATATCCGAAGTGATGAATATCATTGGTGATGTAGCAGGGCGGCATTGTATTATGGTTGACGATATTGTTGATTCTGGAGGTACGTTATGTAATGCCGCTCAAGCGCTAATGAATGCGGGCGCAGTAAGCGTTGATGCCTATGTTACCCATGGCGTCCTATCGGGTGGCGCCGTTAGCAGAGTGGCATCCTCTCCTTTAAACTCGTTAGTAACCACTGATTCGATACAATCAACAGAAGCCATGCGGGTTGCAAAAAACATTCGCCAGATAACCGTAGCACCGCTGCTAGGAGAAGCCATAAGGCGAATTCATGAAGAGCGGTCTGTATCCTCTTTATTCCAGTAAAAATGGTAACAGACATTTTATTCTGAATTATCAGATATAACTTGTTTTTTAACCATAAAATGCCTATCAACACTCAACCATGCACCCCTGGAGGCATGGAGCTGTTCATGATAAGGAGAAAAACATGTCAGAAAACACTTTGATAAGCGCAGATTTGCGCGATCGGGTCGGTAAGGGGTCCGCCCGTGCGGCACGCCGTGCAGGTAAGATTCCAGCCGTCATTTATGGCGATAAAAAAGAGCCTATCGCTATTGAAATTGAAGCACGAATGATGCGCAAAATAATCCATGAGCCTGGGATTTTTAGCCGTTTGCTAGATATTAATGTTGATAATGGTAAACATACGGTTTTGATGCGTGATATTCATTTTCACCCAGTAACTGATGATCCGTTGCATTTTGATTTCCTTCGGGTTGGTAAAACAAGCACTGTATCTGTTGCGATTGGTGTTGAATTTATTAATGAGGATATTTGCCCTGCATTAAAAATTGGCGGTGTTCTGAATATTGTTCGACATGAGGTAGAGTTAAATTGTCTGCCTGCTGCTATTCCTGAGAAAATCACAGTTGATCTAGCAGAAGCCAAAATCGGTGATTCCATTCATATCAGCGCAGTTGAGCTTCCCGATGGTGTCACACCAACAATCTCAGGTCGCGACTTTACAATTGCAACGCTGCAATCACCTGGTGGGGGCGTTAAAAACGAAGATGTTGAAGCTGGTGATGGTGATTCCGGCGATGATACAGAAACAGAATAACCAAAGCAAAAACGAATTGACAAAGGGGCCAATATGGCCCCTTTACTATGTAACTATTCAATTACCTCCAGATGGATATCGGTATGCTAATATGGGTTGGCCTTGGAAATCCTAGCAAGAAACACGAAAAGCAACGCCATAATGTCGGATTTATGGCTGTGGATGAAATAGCCTCTGAATATTCTTTTGGCTCATGGCGGGAAAAAATGAACGCCCATATTGCTGAAGGGAAAATTTCAGGTCAGAAAATAATATTGGTAAAGCCCCAAACTTTTATGAATAGATCAGGCATTTCCGTCTCTCAAATTTCAAAATTTTATAAGATTTCAGAGAACTCAATTTATGTTTTTTATGACGATATAGATCTGAAATCTGGCCAGATAAAAGTAAAAATCGGCGGCGGACATGCGGGTCATAATGGTCTTCGGGATATTGACCAGCATATTGGAAAGGAATATTGGCGAATTAGAATTGGTATTGGAAGGCCTCATGAAAAAGCACTGGTACATAAATGGGTTCTCAATGATTTTAGTTTAGAAGAACGCGGAAGCTGGCTTGACTTACTTCTTAGGGCGATTGCAATGGAAGCCCCTATTCTAGCAGAGCAACAACAAGACAAATTTATATCACGCGTAGCATGGCGAGCGCCCTCACCAGCGCAAATGCAGAAACAGAATCCACAAACTGGAGATGAAAATGGGATTTAATTGCGGTATTGTAGGTCTGCCGAATGTCGGAAAATCTACGTTATTTAACGCCCTTACAAAAACAGCTGCGGCAGAGGCCGCTAACTATCCATTTTGTACTATTGAGCCTAATACAGGGCGCGTTGCCGTGCCAGATCAGCGGTTAGACCAACTAGCATCTTTAGCAAATTCAGCGCAGATATTACCAACACAGCTTGAGTTTGTCGATATTGCTGGACTTGTTAAGGGGGCTGCTCAAGGAGAAGGGCTTGGAAATAAGTTTCTTGCTAATATTCGGGAGGTAGATGCCATCGCCCATGTGCTTAGATGTTTTTCGAATGAAGACATCACTCATGTAGAAGGAGATATAAACCCGATTAGAGATGCAGAAATCGTTGAGACCGAGCTTATGCTTACAGACATTGAATCACTTGAAAAAAGGATGGTGAGCCTCACAAAAAAGAGCAGAGGGGGCGACAAACAAGCTGCAAGCGAGCTTGCTCTTATGGAGAAGATATTTCAACATCTCTCTGAAGGAAACCCAGCAAGAACCACTTCTTTAACAGAAGATGAGATGGGCAGAATGAAGTTGATGCAGCTTTTAACAGCAAAGCCTATATTATATGTCTGCAATGTTGCAGAGGAGGATGTTGTCAGTGGTAACGCCTTTAGCCGTTCCGTATTTGACAAGGCAGAAGCAGAGAATTGCAGCGCTGTAATTGTATCTGCTGCCATTGAATCTGAAATAGCCTCCCTTCCAGAAGAAGATGCAGGTGAGTTCCTAAGTGAATTGGGTCTTAGCGAAGCAGGTTTAGATAGAATGATAAAAGCAGGATATGTGTTATTAGACTTAACTACATTTTTTACGGTCGGACCAAAGGAAGCACGGGCTTGGACTGTACAAACAGGAGCTAAAGCACCAGAAGCAGCAGGGGTGATACATACAGATTTTCAACGCGGATTTATTCGTGCAGAAACCATTGCATATACTGATTATATTGAGCATGGCGGTGAAGCTGGATGCAAGGATTCTGGAAAATTTCGGATTGAAGGTGCTGATTATCTGGTTAAAGATGGGGATGTGTTTCATTTCAGGTTCAATGTTTAGTCTTCAGTTTTGTGCCCGAAAATAAAACACGTCAATATCAGAAAAGATAGTAACCTTAAAAAAAAGCTAGCATAATTAATGCTACCTTTTACCAGGATAGCTTGATTGAGAAGTTTAAGCTTTCTTTACATCTGCCCAGATGAATTTCATCGCGCCATAGCTCATTCCAACCATAAACAACAAGAATATCAGCACTTTAACCCCTGTGCGCTTTCGCTTCTCCAAGCTTGGCTCTGCAGTCCAGGTAAGGAAATATACCAAATCACTTGCAATGGCAGAAACATCTGACGGCGCGCCATCTGCATAAATGACATCTTCACCATATATAGGCTGAGGCATCGCGATTAAATGGCCTGGATAGGCAGCATTATAATACATCCCATCTGGCACTTCTTTATCTTCTGGTGCGTCTTTATAAGAGGTCAGCAAGCTATATAGATAATCTGGTCCTTTTGCTCTTGCTTTAGTAATCAAAGACAAATCAGGCGGATAAGCCCCATTATTGCCCGCACGTGCGGCTGCGTCATTTTGATAGGGTGATGGAAACCTATCTGCTGCAATGCCAGGGCGTATAAACATTTCACCCTCATCATTCGGGCCGTCCTCGACATCATACTCTGCTGCAAATGCTTTTATCTCAGCAGCACTATATCCAAGGTCAGATAAGTTACGAAACGCTATGTAATCTAGCGAATGGCAAGATGCACAAATTTCGCGGTAGGCTTGAAATCCGCGCTGCATAGCGGCTTTATCCAAAGTACCGAAGGGGCCGTTAAAGCTCCAATCCTTATGCTTTAAGACAACATCCCCAGAGCCTGCGGCAAAAGCATTACTTGCAAAAAGAGCACAGCTAAAAATAATAGCCTGGTACCATTTCATCATACTTTCTCCTTAACAGCAGACGCAGCCCCTGCCAAGGCGGTGCCCCCTAGCACCGATTTCGACAAGGATTGAGGCAAGGGCCTCGGCGTTTCTATTACTGATAATAATGGCAGAATGGCGAGGAAGTGAAGGAAGTACCATGCCGTTGCTACCCGTGATAACACAACATAAATTCCTTCAGCAGGCATACCGCCAAGATAACCAAGAGCAATACAATCCGCTACAAAAACCCAAAAGAAAATTCTGAAAATAGGGCGGAAATTACCTGAACGAATTGGGGATCTGTCTAGCCATGGTAGAATAAATAACACTGCGATCGCACCAAACATAGCTAACACGCCGCCTAGCTTATCAGGAACAGCACGCAGGATTGCATAAAATGGTAAGAAATACCATTCTGGGACAATATGCGCAGGCGTTTGCATTGGGTTTGCAGGAATATAATTATCTGGATGCCCCATGAAATTTGGGAAGAAAAATATAGTTGCTGCAAATAAGCTTAAAAAGATAGAAAGACCAAAGAAATCTTTTATTGTGTAGTATGGATGAAACGGAACAGTATCTTGCGGACCGCTAGGGTCTATGCCTATTGGATTGTTAGAACCAAAGCGATGCAATGCTACAAGGTGAAGAATAACAACACCGACAATAAGAAACGGCATCAAATAATGTAAGGCGAAAAATCTGTTTAAAGTCGGATTATCAACAGAAAACCCGCCCCAAAGTAGCGTTACAATGGAATCCCCAACCAATGGTATCGCGGAGAATAAATTGGTGATAACAGTAGCGCCCCAAAAGCTCATTTGCCCCCATGGCAATACATAGCCCATAAACGCTGTTGCCATCATCAGCAAAAGAATAAGAACACCCAAAATCCACAATAACTCTCGTGGTGCTTTGTATGAGCCGTAATATAGCCCCCTAAAAATGTGAATAAACACAACGATGAAGAAGAAGCTTGCACCGTTCATATGAATATAGCGAATTAGCCATCCATGATTAACATCACGCATAATTCGTTCAACAGATTGAAATGCGTAATCGACATGCGGCGTGTAACTCATCGCCAAGACAATGCCTGTAACGATCATAATCACAAGAGATATTCCAGCAAGCGAGCCAAAATTCCAGAAATAGTTTAAATTTTTCGGTGTTGGATATTCGTTAAGCTCATGATCCATAAACGTAAAAATGGGGAGCCTATGATCAACCCAACGGACGACAGGGTTTGAGAATTTATCTGCTGACATAATCTATTCCTTATAAGCGATTAGCCGATTTTAATGACTGCATCTGATGCAAATTGATAGGGAGGAATTTCCAAATTGAGGGGTGCCGGCCCTTTTCTTATTCTACCAGAGCTATCATAGTGTGAGCCATGACATGGGCAGAACCAACCATCATATTCACCTTTGACATCCCCAGTCTTTTGTCCAAGAGGAACACATCCAAGATGCGTGCAAACACCGATCATAACCAAAAATTGTGGGTTTGTTACACGCTCATCATCAGTTTGAGGATCTTTCAAATCAGATAATTGCACAGACTGTGCTGAGGTAATTTCAGTTTCAGATCTATGTCTGATAAAAACTGGTTTTCCGCGCCATTTAACAGTAATAGCCTGTCCTACCTCGATTTTTGAAATATCTACTTCAATCGAAGCAAGTGCCAAAGTATCAGCTGCTGGGTTCATTTGGTCTATCAATGGCCAAGCCACTGAAGCCAGGCCGATACCTGCCATCGCATAACTTGCAACGACGATAAAATCGCGTCGGCCCATATTGGCCGGTATATCACCTTGTTTCAAGGTCTGTGTTTTTGTCATCTTCCCCTCACCACATATCAATAATTGGGGTGCCAATTATATTTTTTGTGACTGTGTTACTATTATGCTATTGAACTTAGGTCGATACTAATCAAAAGCACACAAAACGCCACGGTATATTCCCCGAAAACAGCTCCGAATGCTAATGTTTTTCCCTATATGGAACAATTTGTCGCAAGCGTGTGAATTTCGCTTATGGCCATCGAACTCTTGGCGGCAAACTCATCAAAATAGCTTCGATATTGCCTCCTGTTTTTAGTCCAAAAAGTGTCCCGCGATCGTATAGTAAATTGAATTCAACATATCTTCCACGGCGAATTTCCTGAAATTCACGGTCAGCTCCACTCCAGCTACTATCTTTTGTGGCTCTTACGATATTTGCGTAAGAATCCTTAAATGTACGGCCAACATCTTTGGTAAACTCGAAATCAGTGTCCCAGTCGCCACTATTCAGACTATCGAAGAATATTCCTCCTGCGCCACGCGGCTCATCTCGGTGCTTTAGATAAAAATATTCATCACACCATTTTTTATATTTTGAATAATACTCTTTATTATATTTATCACATACCTGCTTTAAATCAGCATGGAATTTTTTTGACTCTCTGACGGCTGGCCGTATCGGTGTTAAATCGCCGCCACCACCGAACCAAGATTTGCTGGTAACAATATAGCGTGTATTCATATGCGCTGCTGGAACAAATGGGTTTTGAGGATGCACCACTACTGAAATACCCGCCGCCCAGAATTTACCATTTTCACTCGCGCCAGGGATTGACGCTCTAAATTCTTCTGAGAATTCCCCATGAACAACAGAAGTATTAACGCCCACTTTTTCAAATATGCGTCCATTCATGACCCGCATTCTGCCACCGCCGCCGCCTTCTCTATTCCAGTTTTTTTCCTGAAAACTGCCCGCTGGCAGAGCTGATAGACCATCTTGCTCGCTATCTTCAGGCACCCCTTCATCTTCAATCGCTGTACATTCATCACAAATCTGATTCTGCAATTCTTGAAACCATCTAACAGCCAGTTCTTTTTTTTCGTCTAAACTATCCATAATCCTTCACATTTCTTTGATAGGCTTTAGATTATTTTCACCCAAATTTAATCCCAAAATTAACCTAACCTAAACAAAACCAAGCTCCCGTTTTCTAGCTCATTTCTAATTACAATAATAGGTTAATAATTGGGCGCAATTCGCGTATAGGACTTCCAAGATGTATTTGCTAATTTATGGTCTTTTTTATATTTTCGGTTACAAAATTACTGTCTGACGGTATTTTAAATTCATTCAGAACCCAAATCCGCTCTAGCTCAACAAGCTTTGCCCCCAATTGGGGCCCAGGTACCCAGCCTAGTTGGATTAAATCTTCCCCTGAAATTGGAAATTTTGGTTTTTCAAACGCATCAAACTCATGCAACAAATCCTGCGCAAACACAAAGCCTGTTCGAATAGAATAAATACGCGCCATATCTTGAATGTCGCTTGCATGCCAATAGGCAGTCTGTTTCCACTTGCTAGTTGCAAGTGCTTCAGCTTCAGCCTCTGTAAATTCTCTCATTAAACGCTCAAAACGCTTTTGCTGCTGACGAGAGAATTGCATTACGCTAACAATCTTATTTTTATCGCTAACAGGCGTAATTGAAGCTAGCCTTGCAAGCCAATCCAATTGCAGGAAAACCTGTTCCAAATTGTCGATTTTCAAGTTATCCAGCGAAAATTCAAACCCAAAACCATGGCTGTCCAGCCCAATTTTAACTGCCAGCTTAAGGGCGGTAATTGGATTTTCTGCCGCAAGCCATTTGCTGAATTCGTCTGTAATTCGTTCCGCTGAAAGGGTGTTTATTTTGTGGCAATGCCTTTTGATTGCGTCAATATCCCTTTTTGGAAGCGCAAAGTCTGGCAAACAGGCTACTAACCGAAATGCTCTTAAAATTCTGAGGAAATCCTCTTCGATGCGGGCATCCGCGCACCCTATAAATTTAAGCTTTCTGTGCTGTATATCTAGAGCGCCATTATAAGGATCGTACATAGTACCATCATCTGTTACATAAATGGCATTTACGGTGAAGTCACGTCTGTTCGCATCCGCTGACCAATCTGTAGTTTCTTTCACCTCACTATGACGACCATCGCTTTTAACATCAATCCGCGTCTGAGTTACTTCAATAAAAACACCATCCTGCACAACCGTTATGGTGCCATGTGCAAGCCCGGTCTGGTGAAATTTTACGTTATGCTTATTCAAGATATTGATAAAACGGGTTATCGGCATATTGATTGCCATATCAAAATCTTTAACCGGCCTTCTCATCAACCAGTCTCTAACGGCGCCTCCAACAATACGCGCTTCTGAGCCATTTTCTCGGGCGAGTTTTTGGATTTTTGTAATTAATCCTGTCGCTTTTCCGGCTGGAAAATCTGTTGCAAAATTCGTTTGATTGCTCATCTGCGGCCATCACCAATATTCTAATCTGGAACAGGCAAATTTAGCTATCATTAGCATCCTTAGATTCAAACTCACCTTTTTTAATCCCTCCATCCTCTAGTGTAGCTGGGGTATATTGCGTGTCTGGAGACGATCCCCTTAATTCAAAAATAGCGAATGAAATAACACTCAAAATAATGCTGATCAGAAGGATCAAAATTGTTCTATTTTTTTCAATAAACTTTCGAAATTTACTATTCTCTGACATTCTATTAGAAATCAGGCGTAGGGATTCGATTAGAATAATAGCAACTAATATTGCACAAGCGATATATAAATATCGTTTCATATTATTAATCCTTTTCTATAGTTTTTCTACGCTTTTAATTCGTTCTTTGTTGGAACTATATCACAAAATTGTCTCAGAATGGCTGCCGTTGCGCCCCAAACCACAGGATTTGTATTTTTAATTTCCCAAAATGTTCTGCTGCCTGTTTTTGTTTTATATTCTGATCTGCGATAACATTTAGGGTCAAGATATAATGACAAGGGAGATATTTTTATTGCCTCAACTTCTGCTGGGTTGTGAGTGAGTTGCTGCATGGCTTGGGTGGGCGATTTTGCAAGATAGCCCACTACTGGCGATATATGAAAGCCAGTTGCGGTTGCCACTGGTGAGAGATATCCCAAAATATCAACTTGGCTTGATATAAGTCCTATCTCCTCTCTAGCTTCGCGCAAGGCTGCATCAATAATAGAATTATCTTCGGAATCAATTTTTCCGCCAGGGAAGCTCATTTGACCAGCATGTTCATTCAAGTGTCGTGCGCGCTTTGTGAGTAAAATTGACGGTGCAACATCTCCACCAACGATAAGGCACAATACGGCGGCAGGCCTCATACTCTCCGCATGTTCAAGATAACCCAACTTACCTGAAACGCCCAATTTAATCTGCTCTAACATCTAACAATAACTTCTTTTTCAAACTCTATAACGATACTGAAAGTGGCTCTCATACATATTCTTGTCTAAAGATAATAGGTTTTTTTTAGTGTTAAAACACCCATACTTACTTATGTTTG
>JAACDT010000002.1 GCA_009936885.1 Alphaproteobacteria bacterium | reverse complement strand
GTACACGCCTATCGTATCTAACGTATGGGATTGCAAAAATAAACCATTTCTAGGGATAAGCCCAAGTGTGGGTTTTAAACCAAAAACTCCGTTGAAAGATGCGGGGCGAATAACAGAACCACCGGTTTGGGTTCCAAGCGCAAGAGGTATATGAAAATCAGCGACACTTGCCCCGGAACCAGCCGATGAACCGCCTGGTGAATGCTCTATGTTATGGGGATTGCGGGTTTTGCTAGGATTTATGTTTGCAAATTCAGTTGTTACTGTTTTACCCATTATAACAGCGCCTGCGCGTCGAAGCGCTGTGACACATAGGGCATCATGTTGTGGGCTTCTTCCTTCAAAAATAGGGGATCCATTTTCGGTTGGCATATCTTTAGTGTCAATTACATCTTTAATGCCAATTGGTATGCCATGTAGAGCGCCTAAACTTCCTCCGTCATTTTGATGCCTATCGGCTTTTTGAGCCTGCAGTATAGCAAGCTCCGTATTGATATATGACCAGGCCTGAATATCGTTTTCACGTTCGTTGATGTGAGAAAGACAATCCTGTATAAGTTCTTCGCTTGTGAATTCTTTATTTCTGATTCCTTCAGCTGCTTCAACCGCGGATAGTCTATTTAAATTTTTCACAAATCTACCTTTCCTACTTTACTCTAGAATTTTTTGTTTCATTAATTTTGCTGCAGCATCTGGTGCTGTCAATATAGGTATATCGAGTTGTTCTGATACAGCGCTCCAAGCATTTGCCATTGAAAATTGGGCTAGCATTAGCACGTCACAGTCCTTTAATTCTTTTGCAGTATCAGCGATTAATCTATTGTGTTCTTCTACAAGCCCCTGTTTTAAATAAGAAATAGCGTCTTTCACTAATGTCACATTTAGTGTTGCGGCGCTGTTTCTAGTTTTTGCCATTTCATCAAATTCACGGCTCATGACTTTTATACTATTTTCGAAAGTAACCAACATCCCGATATTTTTGCCTTTTTGCAAGGCCATCGAAAACATGGCTTCATTAGGTTTTAAAACCGGTATTTCGTGTTGTTTCTCCACGGCTTCTATTGCAGGTCCAAATGCTGAACAAGTGAACAATATCCCATCAGCATCTATGGATAGGGCATAATCACCAAGCTTAAGAAACCGGTCCATCATTTTGCAATCTAAGTCATCAGACTTGGCCCTATCCCTGCTCAGAGAGTCGTCTAATATATTTATTGTCTCTACTTCTGGCCAATGGACCTCAAATGCCCTCATAATTGGGTTTATAGCCATCTCGATAGCATGGATTAAAACGATTCGAGGGGACACATTCATGCTCCAGTTTAATCAAAAATGATATTTTGCTAAGAATGCAACTGGACAAAATAAAATGCTATAAAATAATATCAGGTATTAACGTTTGGAGCGTGGTTTGGCTAAAACTCTAAATAACCTTGATTTGCTCAAAGATAGGGTCAATCAAGACCTTTGCATGCTTCAGTATCCCCCCAAGGACTGGGTGAAACCGCGTGTTGCTCCCGCTGGAGAGCCCATTAAGGATGTAGTTGTTATTGGAGGTGGAATGTGCGGTCTTGTAGCAAACTTTGCGTTACTTAGGGCTGGTATCAAAAATATAAGAACCTTTGATCTTCAGGAGAAGGGAAGAGAAGGGCCCTGGGTCAACTATGCTCGGATGGAAACTTTGAGATCCCCCAAAACTCTTGCAGGACCTGCTTTGGGTATACCCAGTCTTACTTTTCAATCTTGGTATGAGACTCAATGGGGTAAGGAGTCATGGGAAGCTCTGGGAAAAATACCCACTTTGATGTGGATGGATTATTTGATTTGGTATCGGAAGGTTTTAAATCTGAATATCGAAAATGAGACGGAAGTTATTAACATTACTCCGTTGACCCATTCATTTGAAATTACGACAAAGCATAAAGGAACCACCCAATTGGTTTATGCACGTAAAATAGTCCTTGCCACTGGGCGCGAGGGAATGGCTGAACCCCGGGTTCCAAAACCACTAGAACCGTTCCGAGGAGATTGCTGTAAACATAGCTCTGAGAAAATTGATTTCCAATCAATGGCAGGGAAGGATATTGGCGTAATTGGTATCAGTGCATCTGCCGTTGATAATGCTGCTTCAGCACTCGAGGCAGGTGCTAATAATGTCTTTTTATTTGTACGCTCCCCTACAATACCTCGGATTAATAAAATGAAAAGCGCCGGATATCCGGGGTTCACACATGGATTTCCGGTATTGCCGATTGCGGATAGATTAAGTTTGCTGTCCTACGTTTTTAAATATCGAATTGCACCTCCCAGAGATTCTGTGTTGCGTGTTTGGCAGCATCCAAATGTGCACCTCTGTCTTGACTCAGAAATTCACAAAGCAGAAAAGACGGGAGGCAAAATGCATATTTTTACGAATTCGGAAAAATATGTTTTGGATAATATTATATTAGGGACCGGATTTAAAATTAATGTCACGTCTCCCAAGTATTTAAGCAAGTTTTCAAACAAAATACGGACATTCAGAGATACTATTTCAGCTCAAGAACAATATTTTGATGAGTTCTTAGATTTTCCAGATCTCGGCAATAGTTTTCAATTACAGGAAAAATCTATTGGTGAAGCGGAATACTTAAAGGACTTGCATGAATTTACATTTGCAGCCACGGTTAGTCATGGAAATGTGAGTGGTGATATCCCAGCGGTTTCTGATGGAGCAGAACGGTTAGCCCGTTCAATCGCGTCGGATATCTTTGTAGAAGATTATCCAAGTCATTTCTCCGAACTTTGCGACTATGAGGAACCAGAGTTATTCGGTGATGAAATTCCTCAGAATAAGTATTGGATGCCAGATGTCTAATATACTGGAAAGTTATTTTAAGGAAACTTTTGTGGATTAAAGAATGGATACATATAAGGATGCAATTTTCATAGATGGTTTGGTGATATCCAAGTTTTCGCGCGCTGTTTTTGAAGATATGAAAAAGGGTGGGATAACGGCAGCCAATTGTACCTGCAGCGTTTGGCATAATTTCCAAGATACGATGTCTAATATAGCGCAATGGAAATATTGGTTTCGGGAGTGGGATGACATTCTCATCCAGGTTCATGATGTCAAAGATATTGAGCAGGCCAAAGCAGATGGAAAAGTAGGAATTATTCTTGGCTGGCAGAATACAAGTGGGATTGATAATGATCTCGATAATTTGATCCTTTTTCGAGACCTTGGAGTAAGGATTATTCAGTTGACTTATAATTCTCAGAATCTAGTTGGAGCTGGTTGCTGGGAAACTAACGATAGCGGTTTAACAGATTTTGGGCACGAGGTTGTCAGTGCAATGAATGATTT
>JAACDT010000140.1 GCA_009936885.1 Alphaproteobacteria bacterium | reverse complement strand
ATAAACATCAAAATATTGGTTTAGGGTAATAGAACCATCAGGAGGTAGTCGAATAGTCAGCAAGGAAGCGCCATCGGTTTCAAGGTTAAAAGTAGAATTTACTTCAAAAAATCCAGTATCTGTTATTTCGTTAGTAATTATACAGTTAAGCAACAATCCTGATGCAATAGATGAATTGCTAAAGAAAGAAGCTGTAACGATGGCACACCACATAATCTTCAATTAATTTTCATTCCTTGTTCTAGCTAGTTTTCTTAGCGTTAAAATTATCAACAGAGTTTGCGCGATTTACCGTCTAAATAATAATAACCGAATTAGTCGCAAAATTCCATTAATTAGGATGGAACGCATAAACGGATTAATAAAAATGCGTTTCGAAAAATTAATAAGGGATGGCATAAAACGTCTTCCAAGAAAGAGTGCAATCGTTACAATCAGAAAAATGAATATAAGTTTAGTCATGTTCGGTTAATTATTTTTCTGTTTCACTTTGATTTTGAAGCTCACCCAGTTTTGTTGTAAGCAAATCTAGTTGTTTCTTCAGAAATTTATATTCTCTCATTGTGATATGCTTATTCTCCTCATCACTTATGGTTTCTTCTTGTTTTTGCACAATTTGCATAGAATCAACGATAATACCGATAAAGAAATTTAGAACGGCAAAACTAGTTATTATTATGAACGGAATGAAAAATGACCAGGCCCATGGAAATAATTCCATTGTTGGGCGCACCACGCCCATGGACCAGCTTTCAAGTGTCATAATCTGAAAAAGGGTGTAGGCGGATGCACCAATACTGCCAAACCATTCCTGCATGTTTGGATCTGGGTGTGTTCCAAATAACTTTGTTGCTAAAACAGAGGCAACGTAAAAGATGAGTCCAAGCACCCCAACCACGGACACCATTCCAGGAATCGAATGGCCGATAGCAGATATAACACGCCGTAATTGCGGAACAACAGAAATCAGTCTTAATACCCGTAAAATGCGCAAGGCACGAAGAACTGTAAGTGCGCCACTAGTGGGTGCCCATGCAATTGCAACGATTGCTAAATCAAATAAGTTCCAACCAGAACGAAAAAACCGAAATCTATAAACATATAATTTTAGCAGTAATTCTATAGAAAAAAACACCAGGATAATTCTATCTATCCAATGTAATAACCCGCCATAGCGAGCGGTAATAGATTGGTCTGTTTCCAATCCCAACGTAATTGCATTCATAAGAATTAATGCAGTTATTACAAGCGTGAATAGATTGCTTTCTATTAAGTTTGAAAGCGTTTGAGTTATCTGGTTTGGATTAGCCTCATGCATCTTGTGTGCAACTTCCTTTTGATATTTGAGCTTTTACTTTTAAGCCAGCTTATAAATTGTCATTGATAAATTTTAACAAGATCTAATGGCTCATTTCGGCCACGAATAAGATAATCAGATATTTTTTTAGATGGTAAATCATAATTTATCATTTGAGCTAATTCATCACTAATTAAAAAATTTGTATCAAATTCTTTGCAAGCACTGCAAATTCTGCTAGCCACATTAACAGTATCACCGATTACGGCAAACTCCACCCGCTGTTTGCTTCCCATATTTCCGACCACACATGTGCCATAATGAATGCCAATCCTGTGTTCAATTATAAATTGGTTAGCTTGTTTTCTCTTTTTATTTAAATTCTCGAGTTTTACATTCATGGCTACAGCGCAGTCAAAAGCATTTTGAGCGTCATTTCCATAGGATTTAGGTGTTCCAAAATTAGCCATTACCGCATCACCAATAAATTTATCGACAGTTCCGTTATGTTCGAAAATGGCTTCAACCATAATAGATTGATAATCAGATAAAAGCACTAAAACATCACTTGGGTTCATTTTCTCAGATAGTTGAGTGAAATTCACAATATCTGTAAAAAGAACTGCGACATTCATATCTTTTGGTTTTGACTTTTGGATGTCTATTCCCCCATGCTTGATTTCTTCTTTTACATCGGGGGAGAAATATCGACCAAGATTAGCATTTTCCGTTTCAGTCTTAATGTTTGCTCCCATAACCCAGCGGTTAAAGTGAGCAATTGCAATAACAACAATGATAAAAAGTATCGTAGTCATACTATTATCAGTCAGTGCCCATTGGTTGATTACGTATCCGTTGGAAATAATTTCCGCCCAATTACTTGAAGCAAATGTGTTTTCATTAGATGTGAGAACCAGATACTCCTTAACAGGTCTGAAAAACGATAATCCAAGCCATAAATAAATAGCCCATAAACGTGAGAAGAATAGGGCAAAGATAGCCGTTGAAGGGAAGGCCATGAGAATATAGTCTATCATTCGCCCCGTGCCTATTTGCTCATCTACGGGCAGGCGAAAGCCAGCAAGCTCATGCCCTAGTAAATATCCGTTAAATCCAACATGAAAAAAAACGATAGCCAACAATAGATAAACAGAATAAAGCTGGCTTGTTACGGTAAGCATAATAAATGCAAAGATAAGGACCATAAAAATAGGTAATATCCGCGTTAATGTATAATCGATTAATACTGGCTTTGGAGGGTCTATCCATTCGGTGAGTGCTTGAGCGCTAAAGGCTAAAATAATTAAAACACTTAATAATTTTAATAGTCGTAAATCCCATTTATTTCCAGCTAACATCTTTTCATACCCAAATTTATACTGTTTGATTATATCGAATATTTTTTTGATTATGTTATGAATTAATTTACTCTTTTAAATTAATCTGGCTAAAACTGGAGTAAAAGATAAATAAATTAAAATATAGGGCAATTTATTTGCGGTGCAATATTGAAAGCTTAAATCAAAGCACTTGAACCCAAACCAATTTGTCGTTAAAACTCTAAAGTCATGATTGTCAATATTATACTGGTCCTGTAGCTCAACTGGATAGAGCAGCTGACTTCTAATCAGCAGGTTGGGGGTTCGAGTCCTCCCGGGATCACCATTTTCTTAAAAAATTTATATAAATAATATAGAAACAATACAAAAATGTATCATTCGTTTTTTATCGTTGTCTGCTTTACCAATCATTAATCTCTTATCTCTTGGAATAATGAGATAAGGTTTAAATAGAGCGATAAAATCGTAGGAAGGCAAACTCATAAAAACACAACAATTATCTGTGTAAAAAAATACGGGCTTATTCCAAAAAGCCGTTTTCCAAAGTTAAACAAGTACTATTAGTTTGTGCGCAAGCTAAATACTTATGCTTTGTTTGTTGCGTCCGTATGTGTGTACAAAACCTGTTAGTTGGAGGAAATGATAGGGTTTCAAAACCATTCGCTACCGATGCTGTTTTATTAATCTGTGGAGATCGGAGCAGTGGATGCACCCCATTCAGCCCAGCTACCATCATAAACCTTAATGCCTGTAACACCAATTAAACTTAGGGCTAATGCGATCCCTGTTGCTGTAACGCCGGAGCCGCAAGTTGTAATGATGGGCTTGTCTAGATCAATACCAGAATCTGCAAGGCTGTTTTTAATTTGCGCGTCTGTTACAATCTCACCCGTATTTGAATTTAGAAGGGATGTACTTGGCGGATTAGAAGAGCCT
>JAACDT010000139.1 GCA_009936885.1 Alphaproteobacteria bacterium | reverse complement strand
GATCACAATAAGCGCGCACATTGTTATCACGGGCATAACTCCAGTTCTGGCTAGTCTCTTCATGAGCATATAGCGTTTTAATGCTGAAATACTGCGATAGCTCATCTAGCACTGCGTCTACGCTTCCGATCCGCACCACTAAGGGCTGGCCTAAGCTGGTAAGCGCGGCTCTCAATTCTATGAGACATTCGCGTACGAAGACCCAATGCCGGCGCGAGCTTGTTGGTAATTGCCAATAATAAGGTTCAATCACGAAGAGTGGCAGAATGGTCTGTCCGTTTGTGCGACTGGCCTCTATTGCTGCGCAGAGGGGTTGATGGTCATAAATGCGCAAATCACGCTTAAACCAAATAATAGAAATTAATGGCTTAATCACCCTTGCTCCTTACTTTTTTCCGATTTAATCGATCACCCACTTTACACCAATTGAAAAGATAGTTCAGAAAACAAATGAGGTAAGGTGTTGTTATTAATTCAGGCACTCCAAAGTCTTATTTCAGTTGGTTTTGTTCCTACTTGGCAAAATAGAATGACAAACAGTAGAGTGCTAAAAATATATATGTAAAATTAATGTGACAGAAAAGATGAGGGTAGGGTGCAGACAAAAAAACTAGGTTGGTCATCCCTAGAAGTCAGTAAGCTATGTTTGGGCTCCATGACATGGGGAGAGCAAACTTCTCCAAAAGATGGCTGGAGGCAAATAGATACCGCATTAGCACATGGTGTCAATCTGATTGATACTGCCGAAATGTATCCAACAAACCCTATGCGTGCTGAGACGTCTGGTGATACAGAGCGGGTGATTGGTAATTGGCCAAAGATAAAAAAACGTCGTGACGAGCTTGTGATTGCAACTAAAGTGACTGGTGAAGGACATAAATTTGTGCGCGAAGGAGCACCGATTTCTGCAAGCACAATTCAGAGCGCTGTTGAAAATTCTCTGCGTGCTATGAATACTGACTATATCGATATTTATCAGCTACACTGGCCAAATCGTGGCTCTTATATGTTTCGAAAAAACTGGAATTATGACCCGACTTCGCAGGATAGTGCAGCTTTTTACGAGCATGTCGATGACGTGTTGAGCCAGATGGATGAACTAGTGAAAGCTGGCAAGATAAGGTATTTTGGGCTTTCGAATGAAAGCGCGTGGGGCACATCTGTATGGTTGCAGGCAGCTAAAGCAGAAAAGAAGCCGCGTGTGCTAAGTATTCAGAATGAATATAGCTTGTTGTGCCGCTTATTTGATTTGGATATGGCTGAGTTATGTCATCATGAAAAGGTGGATTTGTTAGCTTTCTCGCCTCTAGCAGCAGGATTACTGTCTGGTAAATATCAGGGTGGTACTTTCTTGCCAGATGGCTCACGTATGATGGCTATGCCTGAACTTGGTGGGCGAATAAACACAAAGGTATGGCTGGCGATTGACGCCTATCTGAAAATTGCGCAAAGATATGGCTTAGACCCCGTTCATATGGCGCTTGCCTGGGCAATGTCACGCCCCTTTATGGGGTCTGTGATTTTTGGCGCTACCACACAAACTCAGCTAGAACATATTTTGGCGGGTTCCGACATAGTGTTAGGTGATGAGGTGTTAGCCGAAATAAACAATGCACATCAAGCTCACCCGATGCCATATTAGCAACGTATTGTAAAGAGCTATGCGCCGCTGATTTTCTTTGTGTCTGCTAAAAAGTTTCTGTAAGACTGGCAGATATTTTTGAAATTCCTACCAATTCACGCTGGATAGCAAGTGTCCAACCCGGACTTGAAGGAATATCTACATCGGAGCGGCGTGCAAAACAATAGGCTCTAAACATCTTCAATGTTTGTCTGCCGTTATAATGACGTTCAGAACTACCAGCTTCAATTTTAGACAAAGTAGGCTTTAGATTGCGTTTGGACGCTCTGGACGAGTAATTAACTCTATAGAATGCAAAGCCTAAGAGGTATTCAAATGCAGCCTCACCCGCATAAATTTTGATGAGAAATTCAAGCAAGGTTTCAGTTGTGGCTTGAATTTCAATGGCTTCAATTGGAAAGTAAATCTTGGACAATCCACGTGAATATTTCGCAGATAGAGATTCAATGCTGTAATGAGAGGCGATATATTTACCGCCTATTTCTGCAACTACAGCGTCAAAAATCCAGTTTGGGCAGTACTTTTCCTTCACAATTTAAACTCTAACAATCACTTTTTTGTAAAGTTTTTTGAAGTTTCCTAGTCCGATGTCAGGTGACTTGTCGAAGCGAATTTTATGTCCTTTTTCAGATGGCAGGAGTGGCTCTCCAGATTCAATTGAAGTAAATCTATAATGCCTGAAACCATGTCGATAACTGAATGAAGCATATAAATATTGTTGCTCAGTGAGTTTATCAAAAAAAGATTTTTGATGTTTTACCTCATCCAATTCGGTCTCAGACATGTT
>JAACDT010000138.1 GCA_009936885.1 Alphaproteobacteria bacterium | reverse complement strand
TTAAAAAGTGAATTGCCTATGTGGAAGGCTCTAGAAGCAAATGCAGTATCATTGCCAACTGGCGAGGTCTATACTTCACTCCAAACTGGAATGATTGATACCATCAATAGCCCCCCTGGCTCAATTGAAGCATATAGTTGGTGGGAATTTCTTTCATATGGGCAAAAACCCTATCAGTATTTTGCTGACGCCTACATTATGGCAAACAAGGACTGGATGAGCAGCCTGCCTGAAGATCTAAGAAATCTCGTTCTTACTGTTGGTGCTGAGGTTGGTTCAATTTCAACGAATACGATCCTTAATGCTGGAGAGCAAACCTTAACAAAATTTGTTGAGCGTGGCGGTAAAATTACAGAACTCTCCGGCGACGAAAAAGCAAAGTTTGACAAACTGATGCAAGAAAAAGTAATGCCTGCAATGGCAGATATGTTTGATAAGGATACACTTTCTGAGGCTCAAAACTATGCAAGCAAATAGTCTCTTGAGTGATGTTGTACTTGGCAGAGATCAGCCGTGCTGAGTGCAGCACATTCCTTCATATCAACAACGAATAAATGGCTTGAAAAAGCCATTTATTCACTTGCAATATTTATCGTTGCAAATATGGTGCTCGCTCTTTTTTTGAGTGCTATAATCAGATATTTTTCAGGAACGGGTTATGATTGGTTTATCGAACTACCACCAGTGTTATCAAGCTGGTTAGTGTTTCCACTTCTAGGTCCCTTGCTAAAATCAGGTAGCCATATCAAAGTAGATGTATTGACTATTTTCCTCAAAAATTGGCAGTTATCAATGCTCAGACTGCTAATCGCACTCATTGCCCTTTTAGCATCAATTGTGTTTTTAATTGCAGGGCTTGAAGCCACAAATTTATATTTCATGTTGGGTCAAACTATGGCACTCGAAATTGAGATTCCTATTTGGTGGGTATATCTTGCCTTTCCAACTGGATTTGGAATTTTAGCACTTTTCTCAGTTGAACTCATTCTTGCTGAATTGATAAATTTGCAAGCTTTGAGAGGGTAATAATTAATGTACAGTCTTGCAATTTTTTCATCACTCATACTTCTAATTCTATCGGTACCTATATTTTTAGTCTTTGGAATAGGTAGCTCAGCAGCAGCAATTTTCGGCCTTGGTTTGCCGTGGTCTACTCTGATTCAGGTATCTTTTGGCGCTATGACAAAGCATGTACTAGTTGCGGTTCCATTATTCATCTTTGCCGGAATGGCTATGTTAAGAGGTGGAGCTGCAAAACGCCTAGTGGACTTTGCAACAGCACTTGTTGGACATTGGCCTGGAGGGCTTGGTATTGCTATGGTAATAGCGATGGGGTTCTTTGCTGCCTTTTGTGGGTCTATACTTGCTGCCATCACAGCAGTCGGCACCATTATGATGCCTAAAATGCTTGAACAAGGCTATCCAAAACCATTTGTCATTGTCCTAGCAGCTTCTGCGGCTCTTCTTGAAGCTCTCATACCTCCATCTAATGCGGCTATATTGTTTAGTGCATTAACAAATGTCCCCGTTTCCCAAACCTTTGCGGCAGGTGTTATACCCGGACTTATTTTATTATTATTAATGGTACTAGTTGTTCTTATAAAATGTCGAAACATTCGAAACCCGGAACCAGCATCGGCAGCAGAGAGATGGCGGTGTTTTTTAGCGGCACTTCCTGGACTGCTAACACCAGTTATAATTTTAGGAGGAATTTATGCAGGCTTGCTTACCCCTTCAGAATCTGCAGCAGTAGCCGGTATTTGGGCGATTTTTATGGGTTTTCTCATCTATCGAGAACTAACACTTAAATCATTAATTCTTGCATTACGAGAAACAGCAACAATTACAGCGATCATTTTTGCAATAATCGCTACCGCAACTTTCCTAAGCGTTGTTCTAACTTACAGTCAAATACCGCAACAAATCGTAAGTTACTTCACAGAAATGGGTGCGACTTTTGCGCTGTTTTGGGTAGCTCTTGCAGTCACTTGTTTGTTACTTGGTACATTCATCGAAATTGTACCAGTCTTCTATCTTACTGTTCCCATTTTTGCAGCAATCACATTGTCCTTTGACCAAAGTTTGCTTCATCTCTACGTAGTTTTTGTTGCATTTGCGGGGATTGGTATGATTACACCTCCAGTTTGTGTTGGTATCTATACAAGCGCAAGCGTCATCCAAGAAAACCCAGCAAAAGCTTTTCGAGAGGTGCCTTTATTTGTTGGTGTTGGTATTTTTTATGGAATTATTATGATTCTTATTCCCGAAGCTTCAACCTGGCTACCCTCACTCTTGCGCCATTAATCACGACCGTCCTATCCAAGACAAAGCTTGAACTCGTGTTGCTGTTTAGGAGGACATACAAATATCGTTTTTTTTAATTCGTAATTGCACTTTCAAAACATTGAAAATTCAGAATAAGAAAAGTTGGACCAAAGTTGGACCAAACACAAAAAACAGCCCCCGACCAAAAGGCCGATGTCTTGTTAAGTGTATGATATTATTTGATAAAATAGTGGCATCCCGTACGGGATTCGAACCCGTGTTGCCGCCGTGAAAGGGCGGTGTCCTGAACCACTAGACGAACGGGACGCAGTAAGTGTTCGCATAACTAATCAAAATAGAAGCGAAAATCAACCCTGCTAATTACCAAAAACACATCAGGGATGAAAAATCGGTTATTTCGTCATTTCTGCCAACCAATAGCGATATCTTCAATATGGAGCTGGACAGCGCCGCCGCCACGAAAACTATCGACCCTCAACCTACCTAAAACTGAGACTGGGCCTGGGTCAGGGTTTGCTACCAGCGCCCTGCCAAGGGGCGTGGTTGCGGCTGAAAAACAAATGGCAGGGAGCGGGCGAGCCGTTTTGTCATCCAACTGAACAGAAAGGTGTTGTTTTTCAGAACCAACCCACCGCAGATTTTTTAACTGGCAATGCGTGATAATAAAGCGTGGTTCTGGATGACCTGCGCCAAAAGGACCTACCTTTTCTAACCAGTCAGTAATCTCTGATGTACACCCAGCCACTGACAAGGTGTGTGAGGCAACAAAAGACCGTACTGGTGGCGCATCACCAAAAGCTGCACGGGCCCGTTGGGTAATAAAATTAGTGAACGCAAGGAGTTTATCGCGATGCAACGATAATCCTGCCGCCATATCATGCCCGCCACCAGATAATAACAGGCCTTCTTGCCGCGCTGCCTGTATAATATCACCCAATGACAAGCCCGGCACACCCCGGCTAGATCCCTTGCCTCTGCCTTCTTTATCAAAAGCAATCACAATGACTGGCCGGTTATATTTATCCTTCAATCTACCTGCAACAATGCCAATAACACCCTCATGCCAGCCCTCCCCAAACAGGACCAAAACCGACCGTGCAGAATCTTCTGTCAGCAGCTCTTCTGCTAATGCTTCTGCCTGTAATTGAACAGCCTGTTCGGTTGCGCGTCTTTCACCATTCAATTCATCTAGCCTGCTAGCAAGAGAGCCGGCAATATCGGCATCTTGTGCTGTCAGCAATTGTATCCCAAGATCGGACTGACCAAGCCGCCCCCCTGCATTAATGCGCGGACCGAGCAGAAACCCAAGCGTATGAGTGGTTGGCGCAGTAGCAAGTCCGGCAACATCGCATAAATGCCGCAAACCAATATTCTGGCGGGTCGCGAGTATTTTTAATCCCTGCTTCACAAACACCCTATTAATATCCTGCAATGGGACAACATCACACAC
>JAACDT010000137.1 GCA_009936885.1 Alphaproteobacteria bacterium | reverse complement strand
GATGGCCTCTTCGCGGTATCGATTACTCTCATGCTGGCAGAAAATACGAGTTTAGCAAATGCAGCGATTGGTGGTGGAGTGCTTTTGGCCTTGCGTCATGTAGGTGAAGCATTAGCCGCCCCTCTCTTTGGGAGTTTAGGAGATCGTTTTGGTGCAGTAAAAATATTTACAATCTCGGCATCATTAACAGTCGTTGGGCTACTATTAATTGCTTTTAATCAAGTGATTTCAGGGGCGATAATATTATTAATTTTCAGAGGTGCAATAGCTTCTTTAGGCCCAACAATAATTGCTCAGCAATTTGCTGACACAGAAACAGTTCTTGATCACTTAGCAAGATTACAAAGCTGGCGAGATATAGGGGCTGCAGCGGGACCAATGGTTACAGGGTTTGCTCTGGTCTATATTTCGGCAGAAATACAACATCTGGTTTTAGCAATTATTTTTGGCGTGGTATTAGTACTCTCAAGTCCAAAAATCACATCAAATAGTAATTGAGGGAGCCCTTATTCATAAGACGCTCTTATGAATAATTTGAATTAGTCTTGTAAGAAAATTGCGAAAGACTATGGTACTCTATGGGTTAATATATCGTTATTAAATAGGTCGCTCACCCTTGATCAACACACGATACATAGTCCTACCTTCGCTGAGATCATAATCCTGATGTGCTAAATGCAGTACAGCTCTATTGTCGGTAATTAGAAAATCACCTTTCTGCCATTTATGTCGGTAGCTAATTTGAGGCGTTATAACTTTGTCAAGCAGATTGCGTATGAGAATATGACTATCCTGAGCTTTCATGCCTACCAAATTCTCCAATTTACCGGGATGTATATATATCGCTTTTTTGTGCGTAGCTGGATGCGTCCTAATCAGAGGATGAACAGGTAGTTTTCCAAATTTCTCACGCGCTTTTTCGTCGATATAAGCGAAATCTTCAATTTTATTAACCGTTTGAAGTTTGCTCAGTATTTTCTGTTCGTTCTCATCCAGCGAGTCATATGCGAGATGCATATTCGCAAAACTGGTATCACCGCCCGTGTCTGGTAATTTAAGTGCATAAAGTGCTGTGAATTTTGGTGGAATTTCGTGATTGGTATGATCAGTGTGCCAATCGCGTCCTCCGAAGGGTATAATCTTTCCCTCCTTGTCAGGTGGCATTTCACGACTGTCAAGTAGAGCAATCTCTGGATAGTCATCCATTAACGTATCCGTAAGATGTTGCTCCATCGTTTCCCCAAATAACCGAACCGCCGACAAAAGACCCTTGGGGCTAAATCTTTGAGCTCTCACCACAATCACCAAGTATTTTTCAATAGCTGAATTTATTATTTGAAGATCATTGGCAGAAACAGGCAAGGACAAATCAACTCCCACTATTTCTGCGCCGATAGCTTCTGAGAGTGGAGCCACAGTTATACTCACTTGCACCTCATAAAAAAGTAAAACGCCGATAAATGTTATTATATTATCCTAATAATACATATTGAAAGTCCAATTCATTGAATCAAAATCATCCACATGGAAAAGATCAGGAATAGTTCAATTTGTTTTGACTAATAGAAAACCTGCCTAAAAACCATATTGTAAATATTAACTATTTATATTGTGACAGTGTCTATAATCAGCCCTGTATGATATATTGTTGTGTCATGGCCCCCGATGGGGAACGATCATTGAAAAAGGGTTATTGTATGATATGGCCAGGATTATTTCGTGCAACCAAAAAACAAATCAACAAGCTAGCTAAGTTAAAGAAGAATATTGCTAAAACTATCATTACTTAAAGAACTATCTTTATAATACAAAAAATTTCACCTGCCGGTAGATTACAGTCATGCGCGCAATAACTAAAACAGAGATCAAAACTGCATTAGATGAAGTTGGCATAGCCAATGGTCAAACGATAATGGTCCATTCAGACCTGACCCGAATAGGTTGGGTCGACAAGGCAAAATCCCGAGTAGATATCCTAGAATTCTATTTTAAATCTATAATGGATCAGATCGGACCAGAAGGTACCGTTGTCGTTCTCAGTTGTACTGAATCATTTGCTCGTGATGGTGTCGCATTCCATTATGAAGAATCCCCTTCTGAGCAAGGGGTGTTATCGGAGTTTATTCGAACTAAAGATCATTCGGTTAGATCAATGCACCCATTATTTTCGGTTGCAGCGTATGGAGCAAAGGCCACGCTTATTTGTGGATCGGAAAATTGCAATACCGGGTTTGGGTATGGTTCTCCATTTCGGAAACTATATGAAACAGACGCCAAAATATTATGTATCGGTGTGGATTTATTATCTATGACGTTTATCCATCATGTTGAACAGATGTATGGGGTCCCTTACGGCTATACAAAAGAGTGGGACAGTCAGGTTCATCGTTGTGGAAAAATATCTAAAGAGCCATTTTTTGCCTTTGTTCGTTATCTGAATGCAGGTATAGACTATAACTTTTCGAAAATGCAGAATTTATTGTTAACTAGAGACTTGGCAAAGAAAGTACCTCTTGGTCTTGGTTCGGTTTGGGCAGTC
>JAACDT010000136.1 GCA_009936885.1 Alphaproteobacteria bacterium | reverse complement strand
CCGCATCGAGTGATGAATATGGCGCACAGCAAATAGAGGTGCTGGAGGGGCTGGATCCTGTTCGGCACCGTCCTGGGATGTATATCGGAGGCACCGATGATAGAGCAATGCATCATCTGGTAGCGGAAATTCTAGATAATTCAATGGATGAGGCGGTAGCTGGTCATGCGGATTGGATTGAAATCAACCTAATTGATGAGACTAATATTATCATCAGCGACAATGGAAGAGGCATCCCGGTAGATCCGCACCCAAAATTCCCAAACAAATCCGCATTAGAAGTGATATTAACAACTTTGCACGCTGGCGGAAAATTTTCAGGGAAAGCTTATGAGACGTCTGGCGGTCTTCATGGTGTCGGGGCATCTGTTGTAAATGCGCTTAGCATTAACCTTGATGTAGAAGTTGCAAGAGACCGTAAATTATACAAACAATCCTTTTCAAAAGGAAAGCCGACCTCACCATTAGTAAATGTTGGTTCTGCTTCAAACAGGCGTGGAACAAGCATTCAATTTTCACCTGATCCTGAGATTTTTGGCGATGGATGCCAATTTAAACCGGCTATTCTATATAAGATGGCAAAATCAAAAGCTTATTTATTTGCAGGTGTCAAAATTCGCTGGAAATGTTCACAAGCACTTCTTACGAATAACACTTCTTCAGCCTCTTCGAGCGAGACTATTTGTTATCCTGGCGGTTTAGCTGATTACCTAACAGATGCAACAAGGGGACGCAATTTGATGCTTTCCTCTGCATTTACAGATAAAACCGAGTTAGAGGGTCAAAAGTTCGAATGGGCTTTAACGTGGCTGGGACCAGGCGAAGATAGTTTTTTCCACTCCTATTGTAACACTGTCCCTACGCCATCTGGTGGAACTCATGAAAATGGGTTTCGTCAGGCTATCACAAGAGGTATGCGTGTTTATGGCGAATTAAAGGGCCAGAAGAAAGCATCGGAGTTGACAGCTGAGGATATATTAACAAGTTCTGCAGGTATGCTCTCTGTTTTTCTAAAAGACCCACAATTTCAGGGGCAGACAAAAGATAAACTTGTTTCAACAGATGCCACACGGCAAACAGAAGCTGCTGTAAAAGATAGGTTCGAGATTTGGCTTTCAGCAGAACCAGAACGCGCTAACGATTTGCTTCATGCCGCAATTGAGAGAATGGAAGACCGTAAACGTCGCAGAAAAGAAAAGGAGGTGGCGCGCAAATCTGCTACTCGTAAATTACGATTACCTGGAAAATTAGCAGACTGCTCTGCGCAAGATACAACCACCACTGAGATTTTCATCGTTGAGGGAGACTCAGCAGGAGGTTCTGCAAAATCTGCACGCAACAGAGCAACCCAAGCAATTCTTCCCATGCGCGGAAAAATTTTGAATGTTGCAAGTGCTACTTCTGATAAACTCTCTCAGAATCAAGAATTAAGTGATTTGTTGCTGGCGTTAGGCGTAAAATCAAAGACTCAGTTTGATCTAGCTGACCTGCGCTATGGGAAAGTTATCATTATGACAGACGCGGACGTGGATGGGGCTCATATTGCAGCTTTGCTAATGACGTTCTTTTATCAAGAAATGCCCCAGCTTATCGAAGCAGGAAGGCTGTTCCTTGCTCAGCCTCCTTTGTATCGTATGATGCAGGGAAACAAGACGTTTTATGCGCAAGATGACGCTCACCGTGAACAGATAATGACTAATGAATTTAATCAAAAAGGCAAAGTGGATATAAGCAGGTTTAAAGGACTAGGTGAAATGCCGCCCTCGCAGCTTAAAGAAACAACAATGAGCCCTGAAACACGCAGATTACTGAAAGTTCATCTTCCAAAACGCGATATTGAAGGCGCCGACAAACGCCGCAACGCGGACAGGCTGGTTACAACATTAATGGGCAAAAAACCAGAGCTTCGATTTAGCTATATCAGAGAGCATGCAGATGATGTGTTATCCCAATTGGATATCTAGCCAAATATAAAGCCAAGCTATAGCCTGCTAATGAGCTTTTTTATAGTATTAGTCACGTCATCAGGTGCTTCCATAGACGATAAATGACCAATACCAGACAAGACAGTCAAATGAGAGTCCTGAAACAAGCTATGAAGCTCCTCTGCGAGCGCAGGAGGTGTTAATTGATCTAACGCCCCTACAAGAATTTCAACTGGCATTTTTGCAGTACTAGCAAACGGCCTAAAATCTGGTCTTCCGATAATAGCTTCTTGCTGAAGGGTGAAATTTGTTTGACCAACCTGTGCTGCCATATCCATCACATCTTGAACCAGTGCTTCATTCTTTAATGCCTCAGCTGATAGCAGACTTGGCAAAAGACGGGGGGTCACTCCTTTAAATTTCCCTAATTTTGATAATTCGATCAGTGCCTCGCGCTGTTGTTTTTTCTCCGGCGTATCAGCTCTTCCGCTTGTTGAAAACAACCCCATTCCTATTATTTTTTCAGGTGCAAGATGTGCAACCATCTGAGCAACATATCCACCCATTGATAAGCCACAAATCACAAAATTAGAATTTTGCTTTGATATAATCTCCTGCGCCATCTCGAGAATAGTATTAACGCCTAACGTATTGGCAACTTCGATTTCATAGTCATATTTAAGAGCGCTTATTTGCTTTTCAAATAGCTGCTTTGTGCATAAGAGTCCGGGAACTAGAATTAGTTTTGTCATCACAATTTTCCTAGATTTTAAAGCAGAATATTATATTCATCGAATCAAGCATATCTGATGCTTGACCAACAGGATATAATTAGCGTATTACAACCACAAGAATTTAATAATACTAATCGAAAATCCTCGATTATCTAAACAATTTAGTATTTAATCTTTTTTGGGAAAAATCAAATCTCAACATCTTTTAGCGAACTTGGGCTTAGCACAGAATTATGCAACGCTGTATCCAAATTAGGATATGAGACCCCGACCCCTATTCAAGAAAAAGCCATTCCTATTATCCTAATGGGCAGAGACGTGATGGGATCTGCACAAACCGGCACTGGAAAAACGGCCTCATTCACCCTGCCTATGCTGGATATACTAGAATCAGGAATAGCTAAGGCACGCATGCCACGCTCCTTAATTCTTGCCCCTACTCGCGAACTTGCAGCACAAGTAGCAGAATCATTCGAAAAGTTTTCTGTGAATCATGAGCTTTCAATGGCTTTGTTAATTGGAGGCGTTAGTTTTTCTGATCAGGAAGCTGCCCTTGAAAAAGGGGTGGATGTACTTATCGCCACGCCGGGAAGATTACTTGACCATTTTGAGCGTGGAAAAGTACTTCTTCAAGATGTAAAGATTCTTGTGATAGACGAAGCAGATAGAATGCTTGATATGGGTTTTATTCCAGATGTTGAGCGGATTGTCTCACTATTACCTAAAATACGACAAACTCTCTTTTTCTCGGCTACCCTGTCTGACGAAATACATAAAATTGGAGCTAAATTTGTTTTAAATCCCAAAATAGTTGAAGTTGCGCGTGTTGCGCAGACAGCATCCACCATATCGCAATATATATGCAATACAACCCCTAAATCTAAACAAGGTCAATTGCGCAAATTGCTTAAAGAAGAGCCGGTAAATAATGCCGTTATTTTTTGCAATCGCAAAAAAGATATTTCTTCTTTAGTCAGGGCGCTCAAGAATCATCAATTTAATGTTGCATCCTTGCACGGTGATATGACCCAATCTGCCAGGCTTGCCGCGCTAAAAGCATTTAAGGATGGCGAAACCAAATACCTGATTGCGTCTGACGTTGCTGCTCGCGGTCTTGATATTCCCTCTGTGAGCCATGTTTTTAATTATGATGTTCCTACAAATGCAGAAGATTATGTTCACCGCATCGGAAGAACCGGACGCGCTGGGAGAACTGGTCGTGCCTTTACGTTGGTAGCAACTACGGATGATAAGAAATATCTATCAGCCATAGAGGAATTGATTTCCGTTGCCATACCTGAAAATGCTGCTGGTGCGTCTGAGCCTAAAACAAGTGAAACTGAAATTCTTTCTGAACAAATAGCACCAGCTAAAAATAGCGAAAAAGTTAAAGAAGAGGCCACAAAAGCTACCCAAAGTGAGGCTCCAAAGGCTAATCAAAGTGACCCTCAAAAGCCGAATAGTCCTTCTCGTCACAATGAAAAGCGCCCCCCTGCTTGGACTGGCGGTAATAACTTCGATGATCCAGAAACAATACCTGCTTTTTTAAGATAGCAATCTTAATCCTAATATCACCCGATTATTGAAATAAAAAAGCGTCTAACGCTTCTGTGAGCTAAGCGATTTTAGCACAACTTCTGCGAGGTCAGGGGATAAACTATTTTCACTTAAATTTTCCAGAGCCTCTATCATCAAATTCTGTCTATCTTCAATAAAGTTTCCAAATCTAGTAAGAGGAATTGCTAATCTAGCCGATATTTGTGGATTCTTTTTATCCAACAATAATAGCTGTTCTGCCAAAAACCTATAACCACTGCCGTCATCTGCATGAAAATGGACAGGATTACCACTTGCAAACCCACCAATAACACTTCGAAGCTTATTGGGATTATCTGGGTCAAAGGCAGGGTGGCGCATCAACTCTTTACATTTTTCAGGCGTTCCAGCGACAACCGAGCTTGCCTGCCACAAAAACCAGTTTTCCATAACTAATGGGTGCGATTTCCAGTTATCATGAAATTGCTGCAATGCGAGCTCACGTTTTGCAATATCAACATTATTTAAGGCACTTATAGCTCCCTTAACGAGAGTCATATTGGGATTTGAGACTTGTTTTAGCGCCAGAGATTGCGCCTGCTCAATATCTACTAATACACCCCATGCCAACATCTGATTATGCAAACTTCTTCCAGAGGAATCTAAGACGTCCAAATCAGCAGCTGAGTTTTCTAACTGACTGCGAAAATACCCGCTTATATTGCCCGCAATACGTCTCATAACATTCTGCTTTGCAAAAAATACTTTTGGCGGATCTGGATGTTCTACTTCAGCCAAAAGAATTGACTGGCTTGGCGGCATTAGCAAAAGCGCTTTAAAAGCATCATTGAATTTCTCGCTTTT
>JAACDT010000135.1 GCA_009936885.1 Alphaproteobacteria bacterium | reverse complement strand
ATTATTGACCGAAAACGCTTTGCTAATAATAAATAATCTCCAGCACCCAAAGGAATAGAACACAGATCGCCGAAACTAAAAAAAGCTACTGCTCCCGAGAGCCTTGGGACATTAATCTGTCTTCCTTTGAATTCAATAACTCCCTGCTGACCTAAATTGCCATCAGTTAAATCGTGGTAGATTTGCTCTAGTAGCAGCGTCGCCTTGTGGTCAGCTGGTTGAATATAGGTTTTTATTGCCTTTATACGATCGAGACGATAATCTTTACCGTCCTGCAGAAGTAGAATATCCATTTTGGCTTTGACTAATTTTATAAAGGGCAAAAATAAATCGCGCTGAAGTCCATCCTTATAAAGCTCATCAGGATGTCGATTAGAGGTCGCCACCACTACAACACCAAGCTCTAATAGTGCTGTGAATAATCTGGATACGATCATAGCGTCGGCGATATCACGAACCTCAAATTCATCAAAACAAAGTAACGCTGTATTTTTTGCTATTTTTGCCGCCACGGGGCTTATTGGTTCGGCTTGTTGTTCGTTTCTATTGTTTTGACGCCAAATGTGAATAAGTTCGTGAGCTTCCTGCATAAATTCATGAAAATGGACCCTTCTTTTATTTTTAACTGCTACGCCATCGAAAAAAAGATCCATCAGCATAGATTTTCCTCGACCGACCCCTCCATAAACGTATAACCCTTTGGGTGTTTCACGAGAATCTGTCGATTTAAATAATAGCTTTCTGATCCACGATCCAGAGACAACACTTAATTCATACCCCCGAAGCAGGTTATGTAAGCGTTCCAACTCATTTACCGCATTAAGCTGTACATGATCTTCAACAAGCTGACCTTTTAGTACCAGATCCCGGTATCCCGCAGATGGGCCTTCACCTAATTTCATGCCTTATTCTTTATCTTCCCCCGGTAACAGGTATGATAGCCCCAGCGCAGTAGCTGGCGCCCTTACTCAATAACCAGACGATTGCCTCAGCAACTTCCTCTGGTTGTCCTACACGTCGGATCGGTATTCCAGGAACAGCTTCGACAGCCCTATTTGGCAGTCCAGCCGAGGCATGAATTTCGGTGTCTATCATTCCAGGTGAAACAGCATTCACGATAACACCCTCACCAGCAACTTCACGCGCCAGTCCCAGCGTGAATGAATCCACAGCACCCTTAGAGGTTGCGTAATGAACAAATTCATTTGGGCCACCCAACCTTGACGCAGCAGAACCAAGGTTTACAATATTTCCACCACCACCACCATTTTTAGTCGACATTCGTCTCACAGCCTCTCGACAACACAGCATTAAGCCGACTACATTTAATTGCATTACTTTATTGATAGCCTCAGCAGTTATATCTTCTATTCTGACTGTTTTTCCAGTGGTCCCAGCGCTTGTTACTAATCCTTTTAGTGGACCTAATTCTTTTTCTGTATCATTGAATAATCTCTGGATATCCTCTTCATTACACATATCACCTTTCACGATGATAGCCCTTCTTCCAAATGATCTCACCTGATCTGCTACTGAAACCGCTGCGTTTTCATCTCTTGCATAATTTATCGCAACATCCCATCCTTGCCGTGCGGCACATATAGCAGTTGCTGCACCAATACCCCTGCTTCCTCCTGAAACAATTAATGCACCAGTCATTTAATGGTTTCCTTTCCATGTTGCTAAGACTAAATCTGAAAATATTTCAAAGTAGATGCCATAAAATTACACGTAGAAATAGTTTAAATGCAAAACTTATGACAATATTTGTTAAAATAGGAAGTTCAAATTAAGTTTCTGTACAACAATGCAGCCGCAGCAAAAGCAGCAATGGTACTGCCCAGAAACATAAATAAAAGTCGCTGTGGTTTAATACTCCAAATTATTAATCCACATCCTTGGGCTATCCATGACCCCTCTAAAGGTGGCTTGAAGAAAACAAACGCGCAAAATAAAGCTGGCAATGCTGCCAAGGTAAATCCAATTCCATAAGAGTCGGTTATAGCTAACAGGCCGCCATAAAACGCCGGATAGAGCATCATGGCTATAGATGTAAAGGCAAGCACGCCACCCGTGATGCCGCCCACGCTACCTTCTGGAGATAATCTTGCTGTTTCAGCCAGAAGAATACCATGCCAGCTTAATGAAGTGACGTTGTAAAGGATCGCGACAATCAATATAGCATTATAGCTCCAGGTCGGGTCAAAGAGTCCTATTAAGACACCTCCAACTGCAGCAAAAAAACTTATGCCACCCATAACTAGACGAGCTGATAGATACGTGCTTCCCAACCAACCCCATAAAATCCTTGCTCCAATTGCTGTTAAGCTTGCTATCGCAAACGCCGAACCCGCTTCCAATTCGCTATAATTGAGCCCGTCGATCATAAAAAGAATAAAGAAACCTGCGAAGATTGATTGCAAACCACCCAACGCGAAAGCACATAATGCCAAGTCCCGCAAACTGGCGTCAGAAATTACAATTTTCATTGTTTGAATAGCACCTGAGAATGAAAACTTTACGTCCAAACGCCTATCTGAATCAAAATGTTCCCTCAAAGGTTGAAGAAGCAAAACGATCATGTAAACAATTATTCCAATTACGAAACACGTTCCATAAGCGTCAAGATGAACTGAAATACCCAGACTTCCAATATAGATACCCATTCCCAGCAATACTGGTATCAAGATACCGGCTATAAGACTGCCAACCGGTACGCCTGTCTGCTTGATTGAAAAGATAATCGGAGCAAGTCTTGGGGGGCAGTATTTGGCCAATATATGAGAACTAGCCGGGGTAGAAACTGAGGCTGCCCCAAGTAATATCGCCGCAATAGGATATAACCAGAGTATTCCAGTTGCTATTACAAAAAGGCTTCCCCCCATAAATACCAGACAAGCTTGGCTTATACGAAGGGCCCCCATCCTTATTATAATTGCACCACAGCCCATAGCTGCCGCAATAGAGGCAACATTTTGAATAAATAGATACAGTCCCAGCCACGCTCTAGAAATTCCAAAATCTTCTGCAATACGGTCTGCGAGAAACGGTAACACAATTTGGCAAACATAAGAGAAAGCTTGTTGAATGAGCATAGATGACGTAGCTAATGCTAATATGATACGCCAGTCTAGTCGCGATAAATTCACTGAAGTAGTGCCTTATCCTGAATTTGAATATTAACCTCCACCAACATACCGGGAGCAGTTATCTCGGGCCTGTCTATTAACTTAATCTTTACTGGGATCCGTTGAGTTAATTTTCGGACACGGTTATCACTCAAGTCTGATTTTGATATCGCTAAATCGGATAATGTAATACGACCAATATATGTTACTTCGCCTTTAAAAGAGTCGAAAGGATAGGCATTAAAATCAACTTTAACAGGCTGCCCAATCTCCAGATGTCGGATCTGATCCTCTTCTATATTTGCCTCTATCCAGATGTTTTTAGGATTATGTAAGACAAGTATCTCATTCGCATCCTCAACATATTCACCGGGATTTTTGAATATGATGTCTATAATCCCATCAACAGGGCTTAGTATTTGACGCTCCTTCAATTCTACTTCTAAAGCTTGCAGGTTTGCGGCTAATCTTCGAACAGTGATAGCGGAAATAATTATATCTTGATCCAAAACCTCTATTTTGCTTCTCTTTGCTCTAATTTCCTCTAATTCCATCCTGGCAACTTTGATCTTCGCCTTTGCGACGGAAACCTGGCCTGACAAATTGAGCAGATGATCCTGATCAACATCCAAACTTTTCTTCGATGTCAAATTTTTACTGACAAGATATTTCGTTCGCTTTAATTTTTTACGAGCAAGTTGCTCCCTATTCAAAAGCGCTTTCAGTTCAACTTTTAGTGAATTTATTTCCTCATTTTTGGTAGATATTTGAGCATTCAATTCGACCTCTGAATTGCGCTTTTGCGCTTTCAGTTTTTCAGTTTGAGCTTTTTGCACCTTTAGCTCGGCATCTAAAGCCTCCATTTGACGAATAACATGATCACTATTCATCACAACTAATAGATCGCCGCGGCGAACCTCTTCTCCTTCTTTAACTAATATTTTATCAATTGTACCATTTACCTTACTAGATACCCTCGTAAGGTCAGATTTGATACGCGCATCAAACTCATAAACATGGGTCATCCAGTGAAAAAACTCGTAGCAAGCGAACGCTACACCCAAAAGAACGGCAACTATCGATGCTGCTGTCAAAATAAATCGTCTTGCTTGCATATTTCTTGATGTCCACAACAACTATGTTCAGGCTTTGGCTAGGTAGATTGCGCCGAAACTCAACCTATTTTGACAAAACGTCAAATGGAGACTTTCCAAAAGCTGATAAAACCCAGCTGGTGATAAAGTCGCATTGCTACGCAGAATGTAAACTAAGCTAGCTGAACGGGGCCTTTAAACACGGGGAAACTAATGTTACTTTATTCTAAAATGAGGCTAATATGCAAAACCATATCACTGCGGATCTAACATATATCATCGATGATGGGCAACCCTCCATTCGCTATGTAGATTGGCCAGAAGAGGAACACAAAGCTCATATAGCTGCCTACGAAAAAAGAACGACAAAAATTTATAATGGAAGGAAGGCAGAAGAAAAATTTCGTCTAGATCACCATGGTTTCCTATTAGCTAATAATCCAACAAAAATGTTAAATTTCTATGATGAAGATGAGATAAGGAACGTTTATTACCCTGAAACAGCCGAATTGATAAAACGAGAAAGTGGCGGCAAACAAGTATATATATTTGATCATACCCTTCGAACACCTCTTCGTGAAAAGCAGAGAAAAGGCTGGGTTAGAGAACCGGTTCGTTACGTCCATAACGATTACACTGAGTCATCTGCCCCACAGAGAGTCAGAGATTTTTTCCCTACAGAATCGCAGGTATTATTGGAAAGCCGGTTCGCTATTATTCAAACGTGGCGCTCTATCGCCTCCGTTATAGAGTCAGAGCCCCTAGCGTTGTGTGATGGTAAAACGATACCTGAGACGGGATTCATTCGTAATCAAAGGCGATATAAAGATAGGACTGCTGAAACTTATCATATCAGCTATAACTCGGCGCACAGATGGTATTATTTCCCCAAAATGCACCAAGACGAGGTATTAGTATTCAAGGTATTTGATACGGATAAAGATGTGGAAGTTAAGT
>JAACDT010000134.1 GCA_009936885.1 Alphaproteobacteria bacterium | reverse complement strand
GATAAATCGAGACAGGATAATCCAGACTGGCATAATGCCCCAGTTCCCTCTTTTGGCAGTATTAATGCTGAAATTCTTATTTTAGGACTTGCACCGGGACTGCGAGGCGCAAACAGAACCGGCAGGCCATTTACAGGTGATTTTGCAGGCGACACACTCTATCAGACACTCATATCTCATGGCTTTGCCTCTGGAAATTATGACTCAAATGGAAATGACACTCTCTCGTTAATAAATGTTAGAATAGCAAATGCAGTGCGGTGTGTGCCGCCGCAAAATAAACCTATCGGCTCTGAGATAAATAATTGTCGCCCGTTCCTATCAACCGAGCTTGAGTGAATGCAACAGTTAAAAGTAATTCTTTGTCTTGGCAGAATTGCGCATGATACGCTTATCAGACATTTTAAATTACCTGCCAAAGACCATCTTTTTTCTCATTGCAAATCACACAAAATTAAACCAGATTTATCCCTTTTGAATTCCTATCATTGTTCGCGATATAATGTGAATACAGGACGTCTTACGCAGCACATGTTTGATGATGTTTTTATAAAGCTTACGCATCTGATTAAGTAATTAGTGCTCTTTGAGTAGCCTGTGTTTTTGACGATCCCAATCACGCTGTTTACTGGCTTCTCGCTTATCATGTTTTTTTCGGCCTTTAGCAAGACCAATAGAAAGCTTAGCAACCCCCTTTTGATTAAAATAAAGAGACAAAGGAACCAGCGTATATCCATCACGGCGTATCATATTTAGGTATTTATCTCTTTCTTTTGCCTTCATCAAAAGCGTGCGCATACGCTTTGGCTCATGGTTTTCTCTTGCCGCAGGATAAATAGGTATATTCGCATTGATTAGCACAAGATTTCCATTTTCTTCACTAGCATAGGATTCTGCAATAGAGGCCCTACCAGACCGCAAAGATTTAACCTCGCTTCCTGTCAGTATAAGGCCTGCCTCAACTGTCTCTTCAATTTGGTAATCATGGCGCGCGCGTCGATTTTCAGCAACGCGGCCTGTTATATTTGACACATTCTTCACCTAGATTAAAGAGTTATACTAACCCAGCAAAAGCCAAAGCCCTATCTACAACACGCTTGGCATCTGCCGAAATAGAAACCAACGGCAACCGTACCTCAGAGCTGCATAGCCCCAGACGCTCTGCTGCATACTTAACAGGCCCGGGGCTGGCTTCGCAAAACAGGCCGTCATGAAGCGGCATTAATTTTTTATTTAGGGCCATCCCAGTTTTTAGCTCACCAGAGGAGAAAGCATTATACATATCTGCATATAATTTTGGCGCAATATTACTGACAACCGAAATCATTCCATGACCACCGGATGCAAGATAGGAAAATGCCGTTGCATCATCACCAGATAGCTGACAGAATTCCTCCCCAATCAAATTCCAAAGTCTGGCCGGTCTGCCAGCATCCCCTGTTGCATCTTTAATACCAACAATATTCTTGTGCTCTGATAACTCAGCCAAAAGGGTATCTTCTACCCTCACGATTGACCTGCCTGGAATATCATAAATAATCAGCGGTATGGATGACAGCTCATTGGCAATCTTGGTAAAATGAGCCTTTAGACCTGCTTGGGTTGGTTTATTATAATAAGGAGATACAATAAGCACTGCATCTGCGCCAACCTTCTCTGCATGCTTTGCAAGACGCACAGCCTCTAGCGTATTATTCGAGCCTGCGCCCGCAATTACTGGCACACGTCCTGCCGCCTCTGCAACTGTAATTTCAATTACTCCATCATGCTCTTCATGGGAAAGCGTTGGAGATTCTCCTGTGGTACCGACAGGAACCAGACCATGCACGCCTTGTTCAATCTGCCAGTTAACAATCTTAACAAGGGCCGCTTTATCTATCTGTCCATCTTTAAACGGCGTTATCAGCGCTGAATTCACGCCCTTGAATGGAAGTTCTGGAATAATACCAGCCATGATGATTTCCTTTTTTTAATGGATAGGCAGCTCTATAATATTTGACGAAAATATTACAAAATGCATGATAAAACAAGGTCACAACTGTTTTTCACATCTCCCTCAGGATATATAGGCATTATGATTACAATTAACCAAATTAATACCGCTTATCAGAACATCAAAAATGATGTTATCAGAACGCCTTTGATAACTTCTGATAGACTAAATCAATCTCTGGGTTTCCGCCTTTGGGTTAAGTGCGAAATGCTGCAAAGAACAGGGTCTTTCAAATTCAGAGGGGCCTGTTATGCCATTTCAACTCTTGCAGATGATGAAGCCCCTATCCTTGCCTATTCATCTGGAAATCATGCACAAGCAATTGCACTCAATGCCTTTCTTTCTGGACGTGATGCAACCGTAATCATGCCCTCTGATGCCCCGATAACAAAGCGGCAAGCAACTGCTTCCTTTGGCGCTAATATTCTTCTTTATGATAGAGAAAACGAAAACCGTGAAGAGATTGGAAAGAGGCTTCAAACGCAGATGAATGCCCATTTAATATCCCCCTATAACGATGAGAGAGTAATAGCTGGTCAAGGAACAGTTGGTATTGAGATTACGCAGCAATGTGAAGAGAGTAACATTATTCCATCACAACTCATCGTATGTTGCGGCGGTGGTGGCCTAATTGCTGGGACAGCGATTGCCGTTACAGATAAATTTCCTAATTGTAAAATTTTTGCAGCAGAGCCGATTGGGTTTGATGATATGAAGCGCTCCCTCGCTGCACATAAAATTCTATCTAACCCCTCTGGCAATCACTCAATATGTGATGCAATTGTAACCCCTACGCCAGGGGAGTTGCCATTTGAAATCGTCAAAAGATTGGTAACTGGCGGATTTGCTGTTAGTGATGAAGAGGTGTGCGATGCCATGAGAGCCGCCTTCCACTATTTTAAACTTGTGGTGGAACCAGGCGGCGCGGTCGCATTTGCATCAGCGCTCAAAAAAGGGTTTGAGCCACTCGGTAGCGACGTGGTTGTACTATTGTCAGGCGGAAACGTGGATGAGACAGTTTTTGCCTCAATTCTGAAAAAAACGGCCACCAGCTAACCACACATTAGGCAGAAACCAAATCTTTAAACTAATCTTTTATAGCTATTGCAGTCAGTTCCTAAATAAGTAACACTAAATTTAATACGCAATTTAAATCGGGAAGGAGAAATTGCTAAAAGAATTGGCCAGAAAATTAGGCCAAAAAAAGGTTGGAAGAATTAGTAGGTAATTTATTTATAAATACAATAATTTGCCAAGAGAGGAGATTCAGATGGATATTAAGATAAGCGGAAAAAATATCGAAACGGGCGCTGCTTTTCAGCGCCATGCTGAAGATGGGTTGCAGGATGTTGTAAATAAATATTTTGCAGATGCTATTGCTGCTGCTGTCACCCTTGAGAAAACACTTGCAGGATTTACCGTAAAAACAAAAGTTAATTTAACAAAACGAATAGATCTTGAATCTACTGGTCACGACTCGCGAGATGCGCATATCGCTCTTGATGCGGCTCTCTCTCATGCAGAAAAGCGCCTTAGAAGGCACAAACGAAGATTAAAAAGCCACAGAAATAATTTAACCGAAAAGGAAGTAGCAGAACAAACAATCACAGCGTCTTTGTCTATATATGAGAGTGCCGCATCAAACGCGGCGCCGCATCTTCCAACAGAAACGACAAGTAGCAATACGGATATTGATACATCCTATAAAGACAGTGATGCTCTGCCCATAATCCCGCAATTATCATACGAGGTGGAGCGATTAACGGTGGAACAAGCTGTTATGCAGCTTGAATTATCAGATGAGCCCTGCTTGATGTTCAGGAATGCAAGCCACCTTGGCCTGAACCTTGTATATAAGCGGAATGATAATATGATTGCGTGGGTTGACCCTCGCGGTAATCGTGGTGACATCTAGTCAAAATTTGATTTCTTGCTATCACATCTAAGACCCAGCGAAAGTCGTCCTTCTGTTATGTTTCTAACCCCATGCATCGGACGGCTTTTGGGGTCACTTAAACTTTTAAAGCCGGGTCCGCTCATCATTACCAGTCTGCCAGGCGTGTCATCGATAAGTTGAGCGCCCATCCCTTCACGATTATCAGCGGTAAATAATTCTGAGCGTCCGGAAAGACAAATTATTAAAACGAGATCACGGTAGCGAAGCCCGTCTCTATGAATTCCTATTCCATTAGAGCCTTTTTTATAATGTTGTGCCGCAATATCGTTGAAACTCATAGGCGCGCTGAAATAATGCTGGATGCCCGACAGGGCAAACATCACATTAAAATGGTTTATGCATTTTCTCATTGCCCCTGTTTTTGGCGCTGGAAAACAAACAGAAAAATCTTGGGCAACCCCTGTATTGGTTATTGAGTTTGCTTCTCTGAAGGTGATTTGGCTACAATATTTAATGAGGCTGGATATTTCAATATTGGTAAAATAAGGAGTAGATACTATTTGCCTGTCCAGCACTGATAGTTGAGCTAAACAACTCTCTATTTTTTGTTTTTTCTGCTCATTAATCTCAAACATCGTTACTCGAATAAAGCACAGGACTATGGCAGATACCGCACATTAAATTTTCTTTTCTTCGATGACGAGGGGCTGAAAAACAACCCTTTGGACAGTACATTTTCCATTTGGGTGTGGAGAAAACAAGGTTATGACATCGCTTTCCATCGCAGCCAATCTCTAACGCTTTGGACTTCCAGATGGCATCATGACCGTGAGAGTGACCCACAAGAGCATGCGCGATTTCATGCAATAGCGTATTTTCAATTTGTGATTGGCTGGCTGTTCTGGCGTAGCGTCTGGAAATTGAGATTACTTTTTTAGAATAATCGCACATTCCTGCGCGCGATTTGGCATGGTCAAACCGAAAGCTCCAATTTTCTAGACCATGCTGGCTAAATAATCGATACGCGACATCTGAGATATTTTTTAATGGCCTTTTTTCTGTTTTACCGAACATACCCAATCTCGAACTGATGTTAAACAACCCCATTGACCATGGTTTTAAACTAGATTCTGCACAAACCAGATACCTAAATATGGAAAATATTCACTCGTTACATTATTCCAGATGTTATATTATTTAGTGCGCCTCATTATCAGCAAGCCATCTTATGACGATAACTGCCCCTGGAATCCAAGCTAATCCGGCTATAATATAATACACCAAATCAATCACACCCGAAAAACCAGTTATATACTGCGACAGCACCATTGCCGCTATAATATAAAGCGTTAATGCTGGAACAACCAATAATGCAACCAGCAAATGTCGCCATCGTTTCATATCATACCCCAACACATCCTATATTACGTAACGTTATGCAACATAGCCTAAACACATAATCTTTTCAATTAAATCCAAACCAAGCATCAAGATTCCCTTTAGTTCTGTATATTTATTTCTTATTTTGAAATAAACAGTTTATTAAGAAGAATTACTAATTTTTTATATTATTTTTGTTACTTATTTTGGTATTTTATTACTAAATTAACGGTATTGT
>JAACDT010000133.1 GCA_009936885.1 Alphaproteobacteria bacterium | reverse complement strand
GGAACGAGCTTTCAGCTAATATTTCTGTATCTGTTCCATTTTTAGTCACGCCAGCAACAATGGCACAAACCCAAAAGCTTATATCTGATGTGATGTCAAAGCAATATCAGCGCGATGAAGTCAAGCGCTCTATTGGCCTTGCAGCGCGTGCAGGCTTTAGAAACCATGTTGCCGCCAAGATACAACATAAAGCATCTACAGCAGAGGTTGAGGCTTATGAATTAGTAGTAGATGCCACCAAAACAGAAGTGGAATTCGGCAACAAGACGTTCCTTGATGAATTAGATTCTGAAGATGATTTGAAAAATGCAAAGCTACGAGAATTGCGAGCTAGTCATTCTGTATTATTAACAGGATATCAGCTGCTTCAATCAATAGGAGCTCTTACCGCTCAGAATTTAGGGGTAGGCGATGCACTCATTCCACTTGAAGCGCTAGAGGAACCAGAACCTGAAGTCGGCTCGATTATATCTGTGCTTAAATATGCTCAGCCAGAGTAATAAAAACTCTTAATTAATTGTATCGTAAAGTAGAATGTTTGAATGTTAGAGAAAACCTATAATCCTAGTTTGATAGAGCGTAAATGGTACGAGGCATCTGAGGAGGCTGGCGCTTTTGCATGCTCCCCTGATGACGCTACAACGCCCTATACAATTATGATGCCGCCTCCAAATGTAACTGGCTCACTCCACATGGGACATGCTCTTACCTTTACTTTGCAAGATGTATTAATCCGGTTTTATCGCAAAAAAGGTAGAGATGTGTTGTGGCAGCCAGGAATGGATCATGCTGGCATTGCCACACAAATGGTTGTAGAACGCCAATTAGCAGATGAAAATGTGAATAGGCGTGACCTTGGCCGAGATAAATTTGTTGAAAAGGTTTGGGAATGGAAATCTAAATCAGGCGGGCGTATAATTCATCAGCAGCGCCATCTTGGTATTACCCCTGACTGGCCTAGAAGCAGGTTTACGCTTGATGAAGGCCTCTCACAGGCGGTGAATAAAGTTTTTGTGGCTTTGCACAAACAAAATCTTATTTATCGTGATAAGAGATTGGTGAATTGGGATCCAAAATTACAGACGGCTATCTCAGACCTTGAGGTTGAGCAAAAGGACGTAGAAGGCAACATGTGGTCACTGCGTTATCCGCTTGCTTCTGATCCATCAAAATTTATTACTGTTGCTACAACACGGCCAGAGACAATGCTCGGAGATATGGCTGTTGTTGTGAACCCAGAAGATGAGAGATTTACCCATCTTATTGGCAAAACTGTTATGCTACCGCTTGTAAATAGAGAAATTCCTATAATTGCGGATAGCTATTCTGACATGGAAAAAGGAACAGGCGCTGTAAAAATCACACCTGCTCATGATTTCAATGACTTTGAAGTAGGGCGCAGGCACAAATTAGAACTCATGAATATATTTGATGCGCATGCCTGTATTAATGAAAATGCACCCGAACGGTTCAGGGGTCTTGATAGATTTGTGGCCAGAAAACAAATCTTAGAAGAATTAGAGGCTCTGGGATTATTAGGAGCGGTGGTGCCAAACAAGCATTCTGTGCCGCATGGGGATCGCTCTGGAGTGATTGTAGAACCTTGGCTTATGGATCAGTGGTATGTTGATGTGCAAACACTCGCAAAGCCAGCTATTAAGGCTGTCGAGACTGGAAAGACAAAGTTTGTTCCCCAGCATTGGGAAAAAACCTATTTTGAGTGGATGCATAATATTCAGCCTTGGTGTGTATCAAGGCAATTATGGTGGGGACACCAAATTCCAGCTTGGTATGGACCAGATGGAATTGGTTTTGTTGAGGAAACCAGAGAAGAGGCACAAAAATCTGCAAAATCACATTATGGCAGAGATGTTGAGCTTCACCGTGATGAAGATGTTCTTGATACCTGGTTTTCGTCAGCTTTATGGCCTTTTTCTACTTTAGGCTGGCCTCACTCTACTTCTGAGTTAGCAAAATATTATCCAGGGGATGTACTTGTTACTGGCTTTGACATTATTTTCTTTTGGGTTGCTAGAATGATGATGATGAGCATGCATTTTATGGACGGAGAAGTACCGTTTAAAGATGTCTATATTCATGCATTAGTGCGTGATGAGCATGGACAAAAAATGTCCAAATCAAAAGGAAACGTTCTCGATCCGCTTGATTTAACACAGAAATATGGCTCTGATGCGTTGCGGTTTACACTTACCGCAATGGCAGCACAAGGGCGCGATTTAAAGTTATCTGAAACAAAAATTGAGGGTTATCGCAATTTTGCAACAAAAATATGGAATGCGGCTCGCTTTCTTGAATTTCATTCCCTAACAGGGGTACCCCAGAGGCCAGAAAACGTCACGCTACTTGTAAATAAATGGATATTACACGAGCTTGATATAATTATTACTTCTTTTGGTGATGCCATTAGCGGCTATAGATTTAACGAAGCAGCAGATAAAATATATCACTTTATTTGGAATTTATATTGTGATTGGTACATAGAGTTTATTAAACCTGACCTAGATGTATCTAAGGAAACTAGAAAAATAGCCCCTTATGTGTTGTATCAGGCAATGCAGCTTCTCAATCCAATCATGCCCTTCATTACGGAAGAGCTCAATAAGCAGATATTCGAATCAGATAATCTGCTTATTACCGCATCGCTTCCAACCCCAACAAATCTAGGGTCAGGGGATACCCAACTATCAATGGTGATAGACCTTATAACAGAGATAAGAGCCGTAAGGTCAGAGATGAATATACCGCTATCATCAAAGCCTCAGCTTTTGATAAGGTCTGCATCTACCACCCAGATAGACGTAATTGAATCTATGAAAATCTCTCTTCTGAAACTGGCAAGAATTGAGAAGTTTTCAATTACACAAGATGAATTTCCAAAAGAAACAGCTATTTCAAACTTACATGGTTTTGATATTGCTCTGCCTCTTGAGGGCATATTGGATTTTGAGGCTGAGGCAGCCCGTTTGAATAAAGAAATTTCTGCATCACAGACTGAAATTGATAAGATTTCTAAGAAATTATCAAATGAAGGATTTATTAGTAAAGCGCCTAGTCATGTAATAGAGGAAAATAAAAAGCGACTTAGTTCTGAGCAGGGTAGAGTTGAAGCACTTCATACAGCATTAAAACGACTTGGCTGAGACCATAAATATTAGATAAAGATATTCTCAAAGGTTTATATAAAATGATTAAAAATTCACGCACCGTTCTTATTGATAATAACCCTGGAAGAAATTCACAAACATATGGCATTGCGCGAGAATTAGGAACTGATGTTGAGCTGATTCATGAGCCATCTATTGGGGTGATTGGAAATAAGGGCGATTCTCAATGTTATATTGGTGTGTTAAGTAAAGTTCAAGCTATTCATGATGCGTTGCGAGCACAGGTAGGTACCTCAGAAGGCCAAATGAGATATAGGCTTGTTCAACCAGAATTCACAGTTGCAACTTCAGATGGAATTCGCAATGGCACCAAGGAAATGCGTTACTCCCTTATTGGAAGGGAAGTAACGAACGATTCATTATGTGAACATTTAAGTGCTACTGGCCTTGAAGGTGTAATTGGAGTTGTGGCATGTGATAAACCGCCAGTTGGAACATTGGCTGCGGTACTGGAACATAACCGGCCTGCTATTATTATGTCAGATGGCTCTATCCGACCTGGGAGAGACTCGCAGAATGGAGAAGCAATAGCCATTATTAGTAGCTATCAGATTGCGGGAAGCGATGATGCGGAATTAAAGCGCAGAATATCGCTAGAATCCTGCCCTGGATATGGCAGTTGTGGCGGAATGTTTACCTATAATACAATGCAAACATTCCTAGGTGTTGTTGGAATGGAGCCATTGCATATGGTCTCTCCAGCCTCTCAAGACCCAAAACGAATTGAGCAATTCCCAAGTGAATTAGTAGCCTACCTCTCAAACCTAATTAAAAATAATATTACACCAAGAGATATTGTTAATCGGGATTCTATCCGGAATGCAATTATTGTTGCTATGTCGGTTGGGGGTTCTACAAATGTAATGCTTCATGCTCCGGAAATAGCAAGAGCAGCAGGTTATAAAGATTTTTATCAGGACATTATGAGTGCCAATGAATTTAACCATCTTTCAGATAAGGTTGTTCCTGTGATTGTGAATGCAAGGCCGTTTGGTAAATATTCAATGGTAGATATTGACGATAGGGGCGGGATACAGGTGTTTGTTAAAGATTTATTAGATGCCGGTCTTCTAAAAGGCGATGTGATGACATGCACTGGTATGACACTTGCTGAACAGGTTGACAGCCTATCTCCAAATAAACCAGATGGAGACGTTATATATTCTGTAGAAAAACCATTTAAACAAACAGGCGGTCTGCGCTTACTTGGCGGAAATCTATCCCCAGAATTTAGTGCTGTTTTAAAATTAGCAGGGGTAGAGGGCGGTCTTGAAAATAATTTATTTAACGGTTCAGCAAGGGTATTTAATGGCGAAGAAGATCTTCTTAAATTCTTGGATGCGACACCAAATGAGCTTGAAAATAATGATATGATTGTTGTTCGCTATGAGGGTCCTGTTGGAGGTCCTGGAATGCCAGAAATGCTAGACTCCACCTCAAGGATAACCGCTATTTGCCGTGATAAAAATATTGTTGTGGGATTAATGACAGATGGTCGTTTTTCTGGCGGTTCTGTTGGCTTGGTAATAGGTCATGTAGGTCCAGAGGCTGCCGTAGGAGGGCCGATTGCGCTGATTGAAAATGGCGATACTATAGAGGTAAGCCTTAATAGTAATGAGATTAATTGTAAACAGCTACAAGAACCAAATATAGTGAAAGCAAGGCTTGATAAATGGAATAGTGAGGTGGATGAAGATACAGGTGTTCATCCATTTGTGGGACGTGCTGATACGCGTTTGCTAAACAGAATGCGTAAATCGGCTGTTTCTGCCATATATGGTGCGGGCATGCACCCAAATAGCGATTTGTTTGTGTGCGATCCAAGACAGCCAGAATTTTCAGGCTTTAAGCCCGTTAATAAATATAAAAATTAAAGACCTTTGAATTATTGATGGTAAATAGTGCGGGTGACACGCAAAGCCAAAAAGTTAGAAAAAAACTTGTCTAATACCAAAACGTCTCTTGCACGTGCTGCCAGCTATGCAATGGGGTTGAGTACAACTGAGATTGAACAGCCATTTATAGGCGTTGTTACTGGCTGGAGTGAATTATCGCCAAGCCATATAGGCCTTGCACAACAAGCACAAGAAGCAAAGCGGGGCATAAGAGATAATAACAGCACGCCTCGCGAATTTACAGCCACAGCCTTGTCAGATGAGATCTTGTTATCTGGCAATATTGCTAAATCTTCACTGATTAACAGAGAAATAATAGCAGATACAATCGAGTTAACCGCACTCTCACACAAGTTTGATGCGCTCATTGGGTTTGCAGGGTGTGATATTTCCCTTGCGGCAATGGTGATGTCAATGGCTAGAATTAATATCCCTTCTATCGTGATGTTTGGCGGCTCGATGATTCCAGGCACTTCGAGCAAAAGTGATATTACAATTCTAGAATTTTATAAGGCGATTGGGGAGCAATTTGCTGGCAAAATTAGCAATAGAGAACTTCATGAAATAGAGGCTCATTGCCTGCCTTCTGCAGGTTCGATAACCGCGCAATATTCCGCTAATAATATGGCATGTGTGATAGAAGCGCTTGGACTAACCCTTCCCAATGCCTCGTTTGTTCCAACCATAGATTTGGCAAGAGATGAAATTGCCTATCAATCTGGAATAGCTATAACTGATTTAATGAAAGCAGGTTTTAAACCTCGCAATATCTTAACCCGAAAAGCATTCGAAAATGCGATTACGGTTTTAACAGCGCTTGGTGGATCAACAAGTACCATTCTTCATATTTTGGCAATAGCCTTTGAGTGCGGTATAAATTTTGAACTAAGTGATATTTCGGACATCTGCAAGAAAACACCGCATATTGCAGATCTAAAACCAGCTGGAACCTATTCTATTTATGAGTTTCAACAAATTGGCGGTGTGCCTGTAGTAATGAACTTATTATTACAGCACGGATTTATTCACCCAGATTGCAAGACGATAACAGGCAAAACGATTGCTGAAAATCTTGCAGAAATCACAGTTCCAGAATCTCAGAATATCATTCAATTTCCTGATAATTCAAGATTATAT